>JAQYIU010000038.1 GCA_028721415.1 Lachnospiraceae bacterium
ATCACGATTAAAGAGTTTGATTTGCTCTATTACTTTATGAGAAACAAGCATGCGATCCAGAGCCGGGATCAGATTATCACTGCCGTATGGGGGATCAACTACGAAGGAAGTGACCGGGTTGTGGATTCCCTTGTCAAAAAGCTGCGCCTTAAGCTGAAAAAGGCCTCAAATTATATTCACACTGCCTATGGCATGGGGTATTATTTTGAGCTGCCTTTGAAAGAAACCGCATAAATTTCACCTGAATTTTACATAGGGTGCTCTTTCGATTTTACACAACTGTGATAGGTTATAGTTATCTTGATTGGGATAAATGAAAATCATACAGTTCGCTGTAATATAGAAAGAGGGATGTATATGACCATTATTTATGAGATGGCAAAAAAACTCCATGCAAGAATCGGCTTAAAAGAAACTTCCGTATTTCTTTTTATCAATACGGTTTTCTGGACATTTCTGGCATTTCTTGTGGGAATGATCATCTGTCGAATGATTTTCGGAACTTGGGAGATAAGCGGAATCGTGCTATTCTGTATCGTCGGATATGCAGCAGTGATTCTGGGATTCTTTGGTGGAGCCATATACTTGTATCAGAAGAATTAGAATAAAAATAAAAAAACAATGCCCCTTCCTCGGGTTGAGGAAGGGGTGTTTTGCGTAAAGAATAAGATTAAGTTACATTAATCCAGTATGGATCAACCCAGTATCCTCTGGTAGCATTCCATCGTCTTTTTTGAATCGTGCCATCATCTAAAGTTCGGTACCTCCAGACGATTTCATCGACCTGCGGATCCACGGTCGGGATTTCCGCAGCTTGCACCTTAACCGGGGCTGCTGCCATCGGCATCGCGCTGATTGGATTGACAAGCACTGTGGCAATCAGAAGCCCTCCACTCACTAAGAAACGTTTGATTTTTTTGTTCAACATAGTACCGCCTCCTTTATGATTTTAATTGAATCATTTAAGTGTTTGAAGCCACTCAAGGATCGTTGAAAACAGTCCGCTGTTATCGGAATAAGTTTTGATCGGATAAAGATCATACATTCCGGCATCCACTTCTTCTTTAGGGATCGGGATAGCTGTTCCGGAATAGTAGAAGAGATAGGAACCATCTTCTTGCTCCTCTAAATAAGCATTATCATTTGTTGCTACATCTGTAATTCGGTTTCCCCACATTTCATTGGATGGAGTATCATAATATGTCTGCAATATAAAATAATAGGAACAAAACATCCATGTTATGGCTATTGCCAGTATCACCACTTTCGGCATGATTCCGGTTCTGCTTTTTTCTGTCCGGTTTAACAGAAGGCGAAACCTCTGGAGGGTGGAACTGCTGTTTGTATTCTCAGCGAATCCGATGGTGGTCAGAGAACTTTCCACAGAGGAATCCTGCATCCGCTCCACGTTATCCCGGAGAATCTGGAGATAATCCACCACTTCCCACTCATTGAGATCCTTTGCCAGCTGCTTATCACATTGGAATTCAATCAGTTCATTGGCTTCCTGTCTCAGCACATAGATGAATGGATTCCACCAAAAGATCACATATAATACGTTGAAAAAGAGCTTCCTCCAGATGTCCTTCCGCTTGTAATGGGTGTATTCATGTAAAAGAATATAACGCAGCTCCTGTTCGGAATAGTCCACCGCCGGAAGATATATGACCGGATGGGAGAATCCCGTTAAAATTGCCACTATAATGTTAGGCGAAATCCTGATATCTATCTTACCCGAAGGATCCAGTTCCCTTAAGACTTCAAGGGCCAGCGGACCTGCCGGCTGATAGTTGGCCAGGATGGCGCGTTCCGTTTTCAGCGTCTGCCGGAATAATCGAAGAAACACCACGACACTGCCGAGAACCCAGATTCCCAAAATCACGTATATCGTCCATTCAGGAAATGTGAGGGTGAAGAATGGATTCAGCAGGTGATTGTATATGAACGTGTTATGTATAATATATTGAAAATTCGGAATCTCGACCGGTATAAACATTCTGATGATACAGCAAAAGAAAAGAACGACCAGAGAAAATGTTCCGTACCTGGCAAGAAAGTTCTTTCTTGTCCGAAGAAACAATATGACTAATGCCATAAGACCACAGTTGATGAATGTCCAAATTAAGGAATAAATTGATATCATTTGCCTTCTCCTATATGTTATTCAGTATCTTTTCTATATTTTCAGAAATCCAGCCGGTCTGAAGTGCTTCATCCACAATCCCATTATCCCAATTATTCAGTTGTGTATTAATATATTGCAATATACTTTTATATTACATATAATACTATATATTAACTGATAATTCAATAAAAAATATAAAATATTTGAATATTTTTGTAAGGATATATGGTGATATCGCATGTGAAAACATAGAAAGAGTAATATCATGTCGTTTTTATAATAAAATCATATGTAAGAATTTGCAAGTAAAATAGGGGGAAAAATAGAAAATAAATGAGTACAATAGATTTGGAAAATATATTATTTTTATATAAATTATAAGTGAAGATTGTATGAAAAAAGAAAAAAGATTTTAAAATAAAAAATTAGATATTGTCAGATGGGTCAGAATCCGCATTCTCCTGTTTCTTAAGCTGTTTTTTTCGGGCATCCAGCATCTCGGATAATTCGTCAATCAGACCGCTATCCATTTCTTCTTCCAGGAGGGCTGTGAAGACCTGTGATAATGTTCGGGAAGTACTCTTCTGTTGGTCAGTAACCTGTAATAGATTCCATTGTTCTCTGGTCATTGTAGGTTCAAAAGCCCGGGCATAGTTTTTGGTGGTTTTTTTGAAGCATGCCACATGAATCATCTCTTTTTTCAGCAGTGAGGTGATCATGATATGGATATAACTCGGTTTCCATGTTCTGTCCTTCGAGAGATGGACGATTTCGGTAGAGGTGAGGGGAGTCTCCTGATCCCATAGTAAATCCAATACCTGTTTTTCGCTGTCGGTTAATTTAACTAGTTTTTGCATATTTAATTCATTCCTCTCTATGAGTACAAAAATGGGATAAATTTGTCTCACATTTTAATACAATAATATAATATTATCAACTTTTTTGCAATCACAAAAATCTGTTATATTTAAGAAGTTTTCCCTTTACATCCCCTTGTTTTATGATATAATTATTACAATGACGTAAGAATTTTGTCAGATTTGAATTTTATATAGTGTAGTTTTATTTTAGGAAATCAACACAGCCATATGAATTTCGCAAGAATTAATAGAGAAACCGGTGAGAGTCCGGTACGATCCCGTCACTGTGAGGTGGAGTTCTTCTGTATATGTCACTGATGTATGTTGGGAAGACGCAGAAGAATGAGGAAGCCGAGTCAGGAGAACTGTTCATATGGAGACGACAACAGGCGTTACGGTAGATGATGTCTGTGATTTATTTATGTCTATATTTCAGGCCGATACTCATCCGGCCGATGTTTGAGAAGATATTCTGTGTTATAAGTTCTACTTAATTACAGTCTGCTATCTACATAGGATATATAGCAGGGTCTTTTTAACTTCAATTTTCTATTATATCCACTGAATTTACAATAACATATAGGTGCTAAGTCATGGAAGAGCAGTTTGTGTTCTCATATGACTTCTTTTGAGTACTTACAATAATACTATAAGAATCGGTTCGTATCAGAATACCGGGGGAGGTTTGTCATGAACCAGATTATGATTGGACTGCTGCTTGTGATGGCAGCAGGTATGTTTGCTCACGGCCTTTGGAAGAGCAGAAAGCATCATCATCACTATCAGGGCATCGGACATAAACATGGTGGTTCTGTTTTGTCTGTGGATTATTATGCCTACGCTTCTCATATGAGAAAATGGAATGCGACATTCAAGGTCATTTTTTCCATGATCTGTCTGTTGCTCTGCCTGATTTTTAATAATATTTATGTATCTTTGGCAGTGATACTGATCATGGGGTATATGGCAGTGGTCATCGGCGGTCTGGAATTTGATCATTATATTTCGATGATGATGATACCGATTGTATTTCTGTTGTTTGGAAGTGCCGCCATTGCAGTGGGATTTTCCTGGGATCCTATAGGGGAATATAACCTTAGTGTGTTTGGGTTGTTTTACATTTATTGTTCGAAAGCCAGTTTATGGAAAGCTGCCGGTCTGATTTTTAAAGCTTTGGGAGCGGTCAGTGCCCTTTATATGATGACATTGACAACTCCGCTCAGCGAGCTTATCGTGGTGCTTCGAAAGGCACATTTGCCGAAAGTCATCATTGAATTGATGAATATGATCTACCGATATATTTTTATCATGCTGGATACCCATAGTCGGATGAAGAATTCAGCAGAGTCACGGCTTGGTTACGTGGATTTTCGAACCTCCTGTTATTCTTTTGGACAGGTGGCCAGCAATCTGCTGATCGTGTCCTTAAAAAGAGGAACAGATTACTATAATGCACTGGAATCCAGATGTTATAACGGAGATCTTATGTTTCTGGAAGAAGAAAAACCAATGAAAAAAACGCAGGTGGTAGGTGCGGCAGCCGTTGTGGCATTGTTGATCGTGATAAAACTTGGAGCCTGATTATCAAAACAAGGGGGCGGAAGAGAGGATGGAAACTTCTGTTGTTAGAGAACAGCCGATTTTGAAGGTTGAGAATATACATTTTACATATAATGGAGAGAAGAAAGCCCTGGATGGGGTGAATCTTGATATATATGAGGGAGAGAGGATTGCGGTACTCGGTTCTAATGGAGCGGGCAAATCAACGTTCTTCCTGAATATCAACGGGGTGCTGAAATCAGAAGAAGGGCAGATTTTTTACCGGGGAGAGAAGATTACCAAAAAGAATCTGAATCATTTAAGAAAAAATGTAGGGATTGTATTTCAGGATGCCGATAATCAGATCATTGCATCTACAGTCATGGCAGAAGTGTCTTTTGGACCGATGAATCTGAAGCTGCCGCGAGAAGAGGTGGTCAGAAGGGTGGACAAGGCACTGGAATACATGAATATCAGTGATTTTAAGGAAAGGCCACCCCACTACTTAAGTGGCGGTGAAAAAAAGAGAGTCAGCATTGCAGATATCATTGCCATGGAATCAGAGATTATCATTTTTGATGAGCCGACGGCAGCTCTGGATCCCCAGAATGCGGCGATGCTGGAAGAAGTACTTGCTAAAATGGGAAAAGAAGGACGAACCCTTCTGATTTCTACCCATGATGTAGATTTCGCCTATCGATGGGCGGAGAGAGTGATCGTATTTTGTGATGGCAAGATCATTGCGGATGATACGCCGTTAAATGTTTTTAAGCAGGAAGATATCTTGGAGAGAGCAAATCTGAAGCATCCGATGATGTTTGATATTTATGATATTCTGAAAGAGAATCATGTGGTTCCCGATGAGGAAAGGTATCCGAAGAATATCAGTGAATTCAGAAATCTGATCGGTCAGATTCAGAGCCAGTAGATTGAAAACAACTCGACGAAATAGAACATTTTTTCGTTTTTATTTACGAATATATATATGTACATGCAACAAGGGTCCCGATTCCGGATAACTGGTGCCTGATTTGAGCATGTATCTCCATATATTATGATATATACATACAGCTGTAATTAAAAAGAAAATTTGGGAGGCATAAAATGTTAAAGAAAAAAGAAAAATTATCGATTCTCGCTGCTGCCTTATTGATGATATTTGCAGTAGCACCTGTTTCCAATGCGATGCATGTTATGGAGGGATTTCTTCCGGTGAGTCATTGTATTCTCTGGATTGTCATCTGCATTCCATTTCTGGTAATCGGTGTATTAAATATTAAAAAATTATTGGATAACAATCGGAAAACCCTGACAATTCTGGCATTGACCGGTGCGTTTGTATTTGTATTATCTTCTCTGAAGATTCCATCCGTAACCGGAAGCTGTTCCCATATGACAGGAACAGGCCTCGGTGCTATGTTATTCGGACCATGTATCACAAGTATTCTGGGTATCATCGTACTGGTATTCCAGGCTATCCTTCTTGCCCATGGTGGCCTGACCACACTGGGAGCTAACTGTTTTTCCATGGCTATTGCAGGGCCGATTCTTTCTTATCTTATTTACAAAGCTCTGAAAAAAGCAAATGTGAATAAAAAAGTTACTGTTTTCCTTGCAGCTTGTCTGGGAGACCTGTTTACATACTGCGTGACAAGTTTTGAACTGGCAATTGCTTATCCTTCTGAAGTTGGAGGAATCGGTGCTTCCATGGTGAAGTTCCTCGGAGTATTTGCCACAACTCAGGTGCCCCTGGCAATCATCGAAGGTGTTCTGACGGTAATTATTGTAATCGGACTGGAAACCTACGCAAAAGATGAACTGAAGAGCTTGAATTTCTAAGGAGGGATGGACATGAGTAAAAATAAAAAGACAGTAATTATATTACTGGTTATTGTTGCATTGATGATCGTTGTGCCGTTATTTGCGCTCAAAGGTGCCGAATTCGGAGGATCTGACGATGCCGGAAGTGAAATGATCTCTGAGATTCAGGGAGAAGAATACGAACCGTGGTTTACACCGGTACTGGAAACCGCTCTTGGCGGAGAACTGCCAGGAGAGATTGAAAGTCTGATTTTCTGTGTACAGACCGGAATCGGTGTGGGAATCGTGGCATTTGTCATGGGCCGTCTGGTAGAACGGAAAAAATGGCAGGATAAGCTCGAACAACCCGAAACGAAAAAAGCATAACTTGAACTGAATAAAGCGCAGCTCTAGAAAAAACAAAAAGGAAACCATTCGATTACATTTGTATGACTATGCGCGTACTTTGGTCTTAAAAGTCTTTCGATTTCGGACACTCTCGTGTCCGTTATGTAAAAGACTTTTCTATCCCTTGTTCGCCGCAATGTCATAACGCCATGTAATTGAATGGTTTCATTTTTCATTCCGTTTGTGAAGCTGCGCTTCTTTATCAGAGCGACAAAGCCTACAGGCTTGGAATGGTGGAAAGTACAGTGAAAGAAAAATAGCGGTTGGCATTGGGTGCGGCATAAATGGCAGGGATTTCATGCAATGCATGAATCCCTGCCATAGGGTTAAGAGCTGAATTCGTGTTCGATATAGTTAAGGGCTTCGGGTGCGGTATCACATACGTGGCAGATTTCCCGTACATTTTCCCGGATGAATCCTTTTCCAATGCCGAAATTGAGGAAAGAAATCAGGTCATCGTAGAATCCGTTGATGTTAAAAAGGACAATTGGTGCGAATTTTCTTTTCAGTTCGGTGAGGGTAAGTATTTGAAAAAATTCGTCTAATGTACCGATCCCTCCGGGTACGATGATGAAAGCATCTGCGTTGTCTTCCATGATCTGCTTTCGTTCACTCATAGTTTCCGTGTGAATGATTTCTGTGCAGTTCGCATTGATTGGTTCCAGTTCGTTCATAAATCCCGGGACAACACCGATGATCGTTCCTTCGTAGCGGGCAGCTCCCCGGGCACAGGCACCCATAAGACCGGTGGCGCCTCCGCCGTAGATCAGTCTGTGGTGACGCTGGGCAATTTCTTCTCCAAGTTTTTCTGTCTCGGTGATGTAAATGGAATCAATGTTGTTACTGGCGGCACCGTACATACATATCGTTAATTTTGTCATTTCCCAACCTCCTGTTCTTTTTTTATATTGTATCATCAGACAATTGTAAAAACAACCAAAATAATGTCAGATTTTTTGGCTAATATCACTGAAATGTCTAAGAAAGAAAAAGAGAAAACTTAGTTTATAATATGTAAATGACTTCGATACTTTACAGATTTTTTGGATGAGATTAAAATAAAAATGAAAAAGCAAGGTTGGAAATGGATAAAAAAACCAGAAATGAGGGATAATAAAGAAGGAGTCTTTGATGGGATATAGAATTTTATTTGCGAATCAGAAAAAAGAAATTGTTGTGGAGGAAGGAACCCTGGCCGATGCCTGTGAACAGGCGGGATTTCCGCTGAATCTTGTCTGTGGAAAGATGGGAGTTTGTGGAAAATGTGCCGTGACGGTGGAGCGGAACGGGATGCGGGAAAAAGTGCTTGCCTGCAGGACTGTGGTTGAGAGAGATGAGATTGTGTATCTGGAGCCATCGGATTATGAACATAGCGGAAATGTTCTTACGGAAAGCAATCAGCAAGAAATGGGCGAATGTCCATCTGTGAGGAAAGAATACCGTACCAGAGAGGAATTGATGCCGGAGCAAGGTGGTTCTTTTCTGAAGAATGTCTCCCTGCCGGTCATGCGAAAGTTTGCTGCGATGAGAGCTGATGCGGGGTTTGCCGGCTGTACTTTTGTGTATTTCCTTGATAAAGTGATTGATATTCAGAATGGGGATACCAGAAAGGATTGTTATGGTGCGGCGGTGGATATCGGAACCACAACGGTAGCTGTGTATCTTTATAATCTGATAACAAAGGAACGGATTTCGGTTCGGTCAGGAATGAACCGACAGATTATCCATGGGGCAGATGTGATTGCGAGAAATCAGTATGCGCAGGAGAAGGAGAAAAATCTTCTGGAATTGCAGCATCTGGTGCGGGAGGCCATCAATGATTTGCTGAAAGAAAGCTGCCAGTTTGACCACAATATTCTTGATAACCTTTATCATGTGGTATTGTGCGGAAACAGCACGATGCAGCATTTGTTTTACGGGCTGAATCCGGCTGCTCTGGGAGCAAGCCCATTTGCCAATATCACGGTGCAGGAGGTCTTTTGTTCCGGGACAGAGGCAGGGCTCTCCTGTGCCCCGGAGGGACGGGTAGAGTTTCTTCCTTTGTTAGGTGGCTTTGTCGGAGCAGACACGGCAGCGGTGCTTCTTACTCTCCCAGAAGATTCCCGCAATTATCTCATGGTGGATCTGGGAACCAACGGAGAGCTGGCTGCGGGTAATTATGAGCAGTTTTATGTGACATCCACGGCCTGCGGACCGGCACTGGAAGGAGGAAATATCGCCTGCGGTATGAGGGGAACTGTCGGAGCAATTGAGAAGGTTTCTTTCCAGGATGACAGAATTAGTCTGAAAGTGATTGGCAATGGAACACCGGTTGGCCTGTGTGGTTCCGGTGTGATTGATGCGGTGGCAGAACTTCTGCGTATTGGAATGATTGATGAGACCGGAGCGCTGTTGTCAGCAGAGGAATATAAAAAGAAATATCCACAGAGCAGTCTGTCAGAGCACTTGAAAGATGCCGGGAAACATAACAGAGCCTTTTATTTTACAGAAGGCGCGAAGCCGGTTTATCTGTGTCAGAAAGATATCCGGCAGATTCAGCTGGCAAAAAGTTCGATTTATTCTGGTTGTCTCACCTTACTGGAAGAGGCAGGAATGAAGCCTGAGCAGGTTGATGCGCTGTTTCTTGCAGGAGCCTTTGGAAATTATGTTGATATCCATCAGGCCCTTGCCATCGGATTATTACCGCCGGTTCCGGAAGAGAGAATCCTGTCTGTGGGAAATGGAGCGGGGCAGGGCGTGCAGTCACTGCTGATGGATCGTTCCCTGCGCAAAAAACTAAAGGTACTTCTGGAGCGTTGTACTCGTGTGGAACTGGCGGATCATGCTGGTTTTATGGATGCATATATCAATAATATGAACTTTGCTTTTGGGAGAGAGTAATATGCGAGGAGATAAGCGTATTTTTTCTTGAAGTTTGATGAGTTTGAATATATAATAAAATGGTATGTAACAATTATGTAATAATTTTAATTGTAAATAATAGAAAGAGTGGAGATGCTCTTTTTGTGGAGGGATAATAATTTGAGAAAAATACTGATGCGTTCGGCGATGCCGCTTGGAGAGGATAAGAATATTTCTGAAGTGTTGATTCATAATCTGGTAGGAGATAATACCGGGAATTTATTATTTCAGAACAGCGTTGCCCGGGTCATTATGACAGAGGATACAGAGATTACAACGATTAATGTCAAAAGAAAGTTTTCTCAGGAAGAGATTGATAGATTTAATTCGGAATATGAGATGTTTTTGATTCCGCTTGCCAATGCATTTCGGATCAGTTTTATCGATCAGTTCCGTTATCTGACAGATCTTGTAGAACGGCTGACCATTCCCTGTGTTGTAATAGGAATCGGTATCCAGCGTAATCTGGATGCTACCGCTTGGAACTATCCTTATGACGAGGCAGCGACAGAGTTTGTAAAAGCTGTGCTTAATAAATCAGAAATTATCGGTATCAGAGGAGAACTGACTGCAGAATATTTAAAACGTCATGGTTTTGTCCCTGAGAAGGATTTTACAGTGATTGGATGCCCATCCCTTTATACTTATGGGGATATGCTTCCGGAATTAAATTTACCGGAGTTGACTCCGAAGTCAAAGGTATCGGTGAATTTTAAGACGATGCTTCGTCCGGAACTTTACAGTTTTATTCGAAAGGAAATAGATAAATTCGAAGATTGTACCTTTGTCACACAGGTTATCAAAGAAATTAAGGCTATGTATGTGGGATATCCGCATCCTGAGATGGAGAATGGAAGGGAAGTGCCGAAGGATTATCCGATTCATTTTTCCAATGAAATGATGACCAGCAATCACATGGTTGGATTTCTGGATCAGACGTCCTGGCTTAATTATCTGGCAACCCGTGATTTTAACTTCGGAAGTCGGATTCATGGTGATATCTCCAGCCTACTGGCAGGAACACCGTGTTATATTTTTGCCAGTGACGGAAGGGTAAAAGAACTGGCTGAATATCATAATATTCCGCATATGTCATTATTTGATATTAAAGATGACACGGATATTTTTGATCTTTATGAGAAAGCAGATTACAGCCTTTTACAGAAAGGACATAAACAGAGAGTGTCCCATTATCTGGATTTCCTTGACAAAAATGGTGTAAAAAGAATTGACAGAGATGTTTTAAATAGTAAAGACGCACCATTTGATCGGATGCATCAATCTGTTTACGGAGAGATCAGGCCATTCCCTACGGTTTCGCTGGACGAGCAGGAACGACGAATCCATGAATTTATCGGTGTGATGGAAGCGAAAGAGAAGAATCTTAAAGATCGATATGCAGAGTACCGTAAAGATACGAATGCCAAACTGAAAGAAAATAAAGCACAGCAAAAGAAATTGGAAAAGGAACTGGCATTGATTAAGAGTAGTAAGTTCTACAAAATGAAAGTAAAATATGATGCGATTAAGAATAAGTTCCGTTAATGAATGAAAGATACCCCTATGTATTTTCAGAGGAAGGATTTGCCCCGTTGGACAAGGAACTTCCGGTTGGAAATACATAGGGGTATTCCTCTCAGTGGAGGGTGAAAAATCTCCCACTGAGAGGAACGATTTTAAAACTCATACGCGGTGCTGTCGGAATAGATTTTATCTCGGTTGAGTTCTTTTAATATAGCGGCCCGACGGCTGCCGATAAGCAAAGATTTATTATATTTAAAATATCGCTCACATCCATTTTCTGTGATGAAGGCGGAGATTTCCGGATCCATCGTAAGTTCTGTGACAAAGATGACCATTTCCTGCCCTTCGGCAAAGGCATCTTCCATGAAGGTGAAGGCATGTTCCAGACCGCTGGAAGCGGCTTCTATGAGCATTTTTCGTTCTTCGCACAGCTGATCGAAGCCGGATTTCGCCTGAAAGAAGGCTTCTTTTGGAACGAGAGTGGTATCCGGTGTCCATTTTTTCAGATAATTGAATACATTAAGGTGCAGACGTTTGTCTTCTGGAGTGACAAGATCGGTTTTCTCCTGCAGGGCAAAGGTCTGTTCTTTTTTTGTAAAAAGAGCTTCCCAGGTTCCATTGTCAGAAGTATGTTCTGAAAGAGCACGACGATACTCTTTCAGGAAAGAATAGCACTCTGTCGTGATGCGGTCACTTTCCATAGCACGAGCAATCAGATTGTGGACACCACTGGTGAGCAGTTCCACGCAGCTTAAACGCTCGTCAAAGGAAGCGCGGAATAATTTCTGGAAGATATCGGATTTTACTTCGCCGGTCAGGATACGGCTGATATCATATTCGTCCCGGTATTTCTGATACAGGTCATAATAGGCGGCCACATCTTTGGCGATATCTTCGTGCTGAATAAACTGATGAATCACATCTTCATCAATTTTGATGGATAACTTCTCATAGGAAGTAATCAGATAGCTGAGATCTTCCCAACCTCTGGCGGTGACGAACTGCATGCCGTCCACATCATTTTCGGTTTTGTAGAAGTTCTGGGGACGCAGTTCCAGATAGCTTAAGATAAACGGATGCAGATGGCGGGCTCTGGCATAGCCTTTAAAGACATCCAGATCGGCTTCAATATTGATTTTTCTCACACGATCCAGGGTGACAAAGTCAAAATCTCTGACACTGCGGTTGTATTCCGGCGGATTTCCGGCCGCTGTGATGATCCATCCGCGAGGGACAGCCTGATTGCCGAAGGTTTTGCACTGGAGAAATTGCAGCATGGTCGGAGCAAGGGTTTCGGAAACGCAGTTAATTTCATCGATAAAGAGAATCCCTTCTTTTTGTCCTGTTTCCTCCATGTACCGGTAGATGCTGCATATGATTTCACTCATGGTATATTCGGTGACGGAACGGGTTTCCCCTTCAAATACCTCTTCTTTGATAAAAGGGAGCCCAACAGCACTCTGACGGGTGTGATGGGTGATAGTATAAGAAACCAGACCGATGTTACATTCTCTGGCAATCTGCTGCATGATCTGGGTTTTTCCGATTCCGGGAGGCCCCATCAGCAGAATGGGGCGTTGACGGACTTCCGGAATGATGTATTCTCCATTAGAATCCTTGTCCAGATAAGCCCGGACGGTATTCTTAATATCATCTTTTGCTTTCTTTATGTTCATATTGTAAAATCCTCCTGATTGAGATTTATTTTCATAGCCCATGGCGGCACCTGCTGTTCTTCCTCTTCTCCGATGAACACAAAAGCTGTTTCATAAGAGGGACGTCTGGCAGGATAGATTCCTTTTCCATCGGTAAAATATAGAAGTCCTTTTAAATGATGGAAGGCTCCTTCTGACAACAATTGATCCACATAGGCAAAGGCTGGGCGGAAATCGGTTCCCCCGCCTCCAATAAGAGAAAAGTTTGCGAGGAGTTTTGTGATATCTTCCTCACTTCGTATGATAATATCGGACTGTACCTGATTATCACATTGAAGAATTCGAATGTGACTTTTATGGAAAAAGCTGTCTCTTTGCCCTATGATCTGGAAGGTTTCTTCCAGAAATTTCTCCACAAGAGCCCCGTTGGTGGAATAGCTGGTATCGATTACAATCACAAATTCTGATATTTTCATCACTTCCCGGCTTTCCAGTGGCTCAATGAGTGGCATGTTCTGATACAGCCTTAGACCATAGGAATAATAATTCAGGTCAAATTCATCATAATCGCATTGTAATTCTTCCCGGAGTACCGTAAATTTTCGAAGAAAATCCCGATAGGAACGGCGTGATGTTCCTTTTTTGATCTCTGTCTGCATCGCTTTTACGGCCTCGGAATCCTGCTGTCCGTGCATTTCCATTTCCTGCTGCGTCCTTCGTCCAATCTTCTCCCAGTTTTGCCCCGCCTTTGCGATGGAAGGGGAAGCGGCAGGATTGGTTGGCCAGAAGCGATGATCGTCGGTATAAAATTCAAACTGCAGGCGGGCCTGCAAATCAGGATCTGTGATGGTGAGAAGATCCTGATAGATTGCTGCTGCGGTAACCGGAATCTGTTCTTCCTTTAAATGTTCATAATACTGTAGCCTGGTAAGCGACAGAGCCCGTTTGGTAGTGGTTTTTTCAAAGGAATCGATAATCCACTCTACTGTGATATCACAGGCCAGATTCCAGATGACCGGTTCTCTTTGTCCTCTCATCCAGAGGTGACGAAAAATACAGTGAAACACGCTGTGAAGATATGCCCGATTCAGAAAAAGAGGATTTTTGGGGTAGACCCTCAAAATCTGTTCTCTGGAGTAAAATAGACAAATACCGTCTGTCGCCTGGGTGCGAATCTGCTCATTTTCACAAAAGGTGAGTGCAGACAGTGCCACGTCCAGATAACGGAAATCCAGATACAGCTCATTTTGAATCAGATGCAGTATTTTGATACACATTTCATTTTCCCATTCGTGCTGGGTTGTTATATGTGCCATTTGTTATCCTTTCTTTTATTATTGAAACTTTGTCCTGGCAGTATCTATGCAGCAGGTCATTTTGATTAAAATTAAAAATCGTCGAAATCAAAAGTTTTTGCGGCAAAGGAGCTATGTTTATGTTTTTCTTCCATAAGTCCTGCCGCTCCCGCTGCCCAGTCGGCCTCCGTGCAGGCATTTATTGCCTGGGTATACTCCTTAGTCTGAAACGAAAGTTTGTTACAAAGAAAAAGAAGAAGCTCCAGATCTTTGTTGGAAATAGCCTCTTTGACTGCGATGGACAGGTGGTTTCGCAATGTATTTTCGTATAGGATCGCTTGCTGATTATCCAGCTGGTTTGGCCAGCGGAGGCGGGCGAGGGCAATCTGGCAAAGGCTTTTCTCTGATTCTACGGCCAGTGCATTTTCAAAGCATTGGTCGTATTTTTTATAATCCACAATCTGATTTTCAAAACATTTTCTCATGCGAAAGCCTTCTCCGTGAATACTTCTGCTGAAAATATGTGCGGGTGAAATCTCATCTAACCATTCGTAATATTCCGGGAAAAATAATGCACCGGTGATGGAACTGCCCGGGCGGAAATAAACCTTTAAATCTGTCTCGATTCGTTCCAGAATCAGAGAAAGTCCCGTTTTGTCAGAGTCTTTGCCTCGGATAAAAAGTTGTGTGAGCCGGGAACAGTTGGTGAACTCATCACTGCCGATAGCATGGATTAATGCGCCCGCAGACAGGGTATGCAGATTGCGGCAATTATAAAAAGCAGCATTATGCAACGTGGTCACTTCGGAAGGGAGCGTGATGGATTCCACAAATCGTCCGCTGATTCGTTGAGATCCTCCGGCAGGAATGTCTTCTGGGGAAATACGTTTCTCCCGGAGCAAATGACTGGGAGTCAGGGTGTCGTCCAGATGGTATTTGGCACTGACAGCAGAAACGTTATAATCTGCTGGGAGTTCCCGTTCTGATTGTGAGAAGCAATAAGCTCCGATTTCTGTGATGGGTTGTCCTTCGATGGCTTCCGGAAGAATGAGGCAGGGTGTGTTTCCCAAAACCCGGAGCAATCGGATGCCGTCTTTTGCCGGTTGCCAGAAAAGAATCAGAGATTCCTCTTCCGTCTCTCCCATAATATGATATTGATTCAATGTATGTTCGTTATATGATTCCATAATATTAATGATTCCTTTCACGAGTCATGGGAATTATACCACAAGAATCGGACTGTGGAAGATTTTTTCTGTAATGTGTAGGACAAAAAATAGAGGATGTGATACACTAATAAAATATTATCAGGATAATCAGTTAAAACAGCGAAGAAAGTGAGGAATAACAGATGGAGAAAATTGGTTTTATCGGAATGGGAAATATGGCAAAAGCGATTGCTGCCGGTATGATAGGGAAACAATTGATTGCGGGCGAGAAGGTATATGCCTATGCACCGCATTTTGATAAATTACAGAAAAATGCACAGGAGATCGGGTTTGTTCCCTGTGAGAATATTCATGAACTGGTGGAAGCGGCAGATACGCTCGTGATGGCCTGTAAACCGTATCAGATTGAAGGGGTGTTGGATGAGATTCGGGATCAGCTTGGAGGGAAAGCACTTCTTTCCATTGCTGCCGGATGGGATTATAAGAAATATGAACCCCTGGTGGCGAAAAGCACCCGCATTCAGTTTGTCATGCCCAATACTCCGGCCATGGTTGGAGAAGGAGTCCTGCTTTTTGAGAAGACCAATTCATTGAGAGACGAGGAACGGCGGCAGATTAAAGATATTTTTTCGGCTCTTGGACTGATCGTAGAATTGCCGAGCCATCTGATGGGAATCGGAAGTGCTCTTGCCGGTTGTGGCCCTGCGTTTATTGATCTGGTGATTGAAGCCCTCGGAGATGCGGGTGTGAAGTATGGTGTGCCCCGCGCGCAGGTTTATGCCATGGTTTCTCAGATGATTCTTGGAAGTGCGAAACTGCAGCTGGAGACCGGAGAACATCCGGGAGTATTAAAAGATAATGTGTGCTCACCGGCAGGAACGACGATCCGGGGAGTGAATGCTCTGGAGCGTGCCGGACTTCGGGCAGCTTTTCTTGATGCCATTGATTCCATTATGGAAGGATAGCAGATATAAAAAAAGAAGAGTTCATCTGAACTCTTCTTGAATAATTTATAAATCTTTAATGCGGATGATATAAGAGATACGCTTTGAATTTAAGTAACCCAGTTGTTTCTTACCAACATTCTGGTAACGGCTTCCGGAATGACCACTGTATGTAGAACCCTTTCCTGCATCATACCAGAGACGATCACCGGAACTGTTGCGACCGGCATAGATGTTACAGTGAGCGATTCCTGCCCAGCAGACAACATCACCTGGCCGCAGATTCGCGGAAGAACAACGCTTGTTGACACGGATTACTTTTACCTTACCGCCCCACCTTTTGAAATTCTTGCGGAGAGAGCCGCTGCGTCTTACATAAAATGTCTGTCCTGGTTTTAATGCACCGTATTCCTGCAGGCACCAGGAAACATATAACGCACAATTGGATCTTCGGCGACGAGCTAAAGCGGAATTGTAAGTGGATTTCGTTCCGTGGTTGCTGTAGATGAACTTCTTCTTTCTCAGGTTGTTGCCCATGGTGTCACAGACATTCAGCCAGCTGCTGAGATTGGATTTCTCTTCTGCATGAGTCTGAACGGGTGTCAGTAGCAGAATGCTGCATATAAAAACGATTGCTAATAGTTGAATTGGTAATCTGATTTTTAAATGTTTCAAAATGTATCTCCTTATTTTGCATTTCTGTTAAGCATTACTTGATATATATTAATATAAATATTAAGATTTGTCAACCCTTGTTAACAAATTTGTAACAATTCGAAACAGGTAATCAAAAATTAAGAATTTTTCTAATAAATGAAAAAGAATAAAGAGGTGAATAAAAAGATGAAATATGGACATTTTTTGCATGAAAACGGAACAATTGGTTTTATTGCACCAGCTTTTGGATGCAATATTGAACCATACTACACAGCGTTTCAACATTCATTAGAAATCTGGAAAGAGAAAGGATTTTACACAAATTGTGGCCCAAATGTGTACGAGGGGAGCGGGATTGGAATCAGCAATACCCCGGAAAAATGTGCCGCAGAGTTTAGCGAGTGGTATCAGAGGGAAGACTGCGACATCCTCTTATCCTGCGGCGGCGGAGAACTCATGTGTGAGATTCTTGATGATATTGATTTTGAAGAGATTAAGAATGCACCACCAAAATGGTTCATGGGATATTCGGATAATACCAATCTGACCTTTTTGCTGGCCACTCTCTGTGATACGGCCTCCATTTATGGTCCATGTGCAGCAGCTTTTGGTATGGAGCCCTGGCATGAGAGTCTTCAGGCTGCCTATCAGCTTCTTACAGGGGCATCCCGAAAGGTACACGGATATGAACTTTGGGAAAAGGAAAGTTTAAAAACAGAAGAAAATCCCCTTTGCCCGTATCATGTCACAGAACCGAGAATCCTTCATAAATTTCCAGATGAAGACAGTATAATAGAAGGAAGACTGCTTGGAGGATGCCTGGACAGCCTGGTCACCTTATGCGGCACTCGATTCGACAAGGTGAAGGAATTCAATGAAAAATATAAAGAAGATGGGGTAATCTGGTATCTGGAGGCCTGTGATCTCAATGTGATGGGAATTCGACGGGCAATGTGGCAGCTGAAACATGCCGACTGGTTTGAACAGACAAAAGGATTTCTCATTGGGCGTCCCCTTTGTTTTGGAGAGGAAGCCTTCGGTCTTGATCAATACAGCGCTGTGACAGAAATACTAAAAGAGTACCAGGTACCCGTCATTATGGATGTGGATATCGGACATCTTGCCCCGATGATGCCAATGGTGTGCGGAAGCATTGGACATGTGGAAGTGCAGGGAAATGATATTACGGTAGAATTTGAATATCGTTAAAAATCATATTTTTTTGCTCGGCGAAAAAGTAGTGTCGTTTTTATAAGGAGGATATAATGAAATTAATATCATGGAATGTAAATGGCTTGAGAGCCTGTGTAAAAAAAGGATTTGAAGATTTTTTTAAGGAGGCAGATGCAGATATTTTCTGTGTGCAAGAGACAAAACTCCAGGAAGGTCAGATTGATTTGGCCCCGGAAGGTTATCACTGTTACTGGAACTATGCCGAAAAGAAAGGTTACTCTGGCACGGCAGTATTTGCCAGACAGGAGCCTTTGGCCGTGACATATGGGATTGGTATCGAAGAACATGACCAGGAAGGACGTGTTATTACCTTAGAATATGATAACTTCTATTTTGTTACAGTATACACCCCAAACTCTCAGACAGAACTGGCAAGACTGGATTATCGTATGAAATGGGAAGACGATTTTCGGGCGTACCTTAAGAAACTGGATGAACATAAACCTGTAATCGTAACGGGAGACCTGAATGTCGCCCATGAAGAAATAGACCTTAAGAATCCGAAGACAAACAAAAAGAATGCCGGATTTACTCAGGAAGAGAGAGATAAATTTACAGAATTATTAAATGCCGGTTTTGTGGACAGCTTCCGTTATTTCTATCCGGACAAAACAGGCGCATACTCCTGGTGGTCCTATCGATTCAAAGCCAGAGAAAAAGACGCCGGATGGCGCATCGATTATTTTGTCGTATCAGAACGTCTCGCAGAAAAAATGGAAGATGCCCTGATTTACAAAACAGTGATGGGATCCGATCACTGTCCGGTGGGCCTTGAGATTCAACTATAATATCTAATTCCAAGCCTGCGGGCTTTGGCGCTCTGACAGGGAAGCGCAGCTTTGCCGACAAAAGAAAGCGGAAACCGTTCCAATACATGGCCATACAAATGTAATGGAATGCTTTCCGCATTGTTGTGCTTTGGGCTGCGCTTCATTTTTTGCGACAGTCCTTTATATTTATTTCGAATATTTCTTAATCAAATCCATAATAATGGCAATGGAGTCATTTAGGGTGCTTTCTTTTAAGGCCTGAATATATTCCTCCCGTTCATCATAGACATACTGAATGGCCTTAAGCAGAGTATCATCGGTCAGTTCTTCTTCCTGGAGAACGTAGCTGTAACCGGATTTTTCGAAGGAAGCTGCGTTTAAGAGCTGATCTCCACGGCTCTGAGTGGCCGGAAGAGGAATGAGGATATTCGGTTTCTTAAGCGCGAGCAGTTCGCAGATCGCATTGGCTCCGGCACGGGAGATGATGAGATTCGTTGCAGCAAAAAGATGTGAGAGTTCTTTTTTTGCATATTCAAACTGTTTGTATCCCTTTTTATCTTCCAGAGAAGAATCGTAATTGCCTTTTCCGCAAAGGTGGATGATCTGGAACTGTTCCAGCAGAGCATCCAGATTATGGCGCAGGGCATTGTTGATTGCAACGGCACCGAGACTGCCTCCCATGGCCATGAGAACCGGCTTGGAATCGTCAAATCCACAGATTCGTAATCCTTCTTCCTTGCTTCCGGAGAAGAGTTCCTTCCGGATTGGAGAACCAGAAAGCACTGCTTTATCTGCCGGGAGATGAGCCAGAGTTTCCGGGAAGTTACAACAGACCTTGGTGGCTGCCGGGATGCTCAGCTTATTGGCAAGGCCCGGTGTGATGTCAGATTCGTGGATGATGACAGGAACCTTTCTTCTTTTCGCTGCGAGTACCACGGGAACTGTCACGAAACCGCCCTTGGAAAAGACGATATCCGGTTTCAGTTTCTTTATTAAATGAGAAGCTTCCCCATATCCTTTTAATACCTTAAATGGATCAGAAAAATTTTTAACATCAAAATAACGGCGGAGTTTGCCGGATGATATACCGTGGTAAGGAATGCCGATCTCTTCAATTAATTTACGTTCCATTCCATTATAGGAACCAATATAATGAATGTCATATCCGGCTTCTTTTAAACTTGGAACCAGAGCCATATTCGGAGTAACGTGGCCGGCAGTTCCTCCGCCGGTTAATATAATACGTTTCATAATTATTTATCTCCTGAGAATGATTAAGCCTGTTGTTTATATGCAGTCAGGGCGTGAGCCAGCTGATCCGGGCAGGATGTGCCTCTTCCACCGCAGTCAATCCCTTTTAAAAGCTGAATGATCTCGTCGATATCGCGACCCTTTACGAGTGCACTGATTCCCAGTGTATTTCCCATACAGCCTCCAATAAAACGAACTTCTTTAATGATATTATTTTCAACATCAAACTGAATTTCTCTGGAGCAAGTACCTGTAGTTTTGTAGCTGTACATTATTTTCCCTCTTTTCTTCAAATTTTTGTGTAAATTTAGAATTAAAACTTTATTTTATTTAAATTTTAGATAAGTATAGCACCTTTTTTCTTAAAAGAATAGAAGAAAAATTTATAAAAAATTACGGTAAAAAAAGGTTTTTTATTGACAAAATTTTCGGCTTTTATTGGAATGAATGATGCAAACTATTAGAATTTATGTTATACTGAAAATAACTATGACATAACAGGCATGAGATAGAAATGTAATATGGAGGTATATAGTATGGTTTGTATTGGTGTAATCGGGGCTATGGAAGAAGAAGTTGCTTCCTTGATCCATCAGATGGAAGACGCTGAGAAGAAGACGATCGCAGGGATGACTTTCAACCGTGGAACGCTCTGGAATCAGCAGGCAGTTGTAGTACAGAGTGGTGTCGGAAAGGTCAATATGGCCATCTGTACACAGATTCTTATCGATGTCTATGGAGTGGATATGCTTATCAATACCGGTGTGGCAGGTGGACTTTACAAAGATATCAACGTGGGTGATATCGTGATTTCCAGCGATGCTCTGCAGCATGATTTTGATGTGACCGGTCTCGGTTATAAGAGAAGTGTAATTCCTGGATTGCAGTCCTCTTTGTTTATGGCTGACCCGGAACTGGTTGATATGGCAAAGGAAGCCTGTGAGATCGTGAATCCGGAGATTCAGTGTTTTGTCGGCCGTGTTGTGACCGGTGACCAGTTTATTTCCGACAACAAGACCAGAAGTGATCTGGTTAAGACTTTTGACGGATATTGTGCAGAGATGGAAGGTGCTTCCATGGCACAGGTGGCAACCCTCAACAAGATTCCATTTGTGATTATCCGTGCTATTTCCGACAAAGCAGATGACAGTGCTCCGGTTTCCTATGAGACATTTGAGCAGCAGGCGATTATTCATACCGTAAAATTGCTGGCAGCTATGTTCCTGAAGATGGGACAATAAGTCAAAGCAGATAAGATAAAGCAGAACCCTTTCTCTTTTTGCAGGAGAAAGGGTTTTTTTTACGAACGAATCCCCCTTTTCAAAGAGAACTTCATTTCGTATAATTGGGGCAAATCCTGGCAGACAATAGTTGGAGAGATGATTCCAGTGCAGATATTCCGGACAGCATCCTGGCGGAGAGCTCCCGGAGGCATAACAGACAGGTCTCATGGATTGGAGAAGGCAAGTGGATTTTTGGAACAGGAGGGAAGGAAATGTTTGAATACATAATAAATAGCAGTCCTTTTATGAAAGCAATCCTTACGTGTTGTTTCCTCGGTGTGATAAGCTGGGGGATTCTTGAAATTTCCTACAAAAGTATGATAAGAGCGACCTCTCAAATAGGCAAGACGAAGAAGAAATGGCTGGTTTCTTTGAGAAAAAAATATGAAGACTATCATTCTATGAATGTGAAAGTGAATAATGTGGCAACTTTTGTGGACAGACTCTTCCGAAAAAAGAAAATATGTGGATTCACCTGTTCATTTTGGGTGACATTGGAGAAATTGTCCGTCGCCGGCTGCGCCATTGCCGGGGCGGCGGGAGCTCTGGCGGCCTCACAGCAGGGAAAAGATCTGACGGATATCATGATAACTTACCTGACAGGAATCACGGCAGCATGTATTCTGTTGTTTTTGGATACTTTCCTGCGGGCCGATGAGAAAAAACATATGGTAATCATCAATATGAATGATTACCTGGAAAATGTACTGGAAAATACCATAAGCGGAAGAGAGGCGGTGGAGGATGTCGGAGAGCAGAGAGAACGCCGGCATCGCCTCCTCCGCTATGCTCAGGAGAATCGAAAGAAAAAGAAGGCAGATCCTCCGGTGACCGTGGAGGAAGAAAAATTGCTGGAAGATGTTCTTCAGGAATTTTTTGCCTGAGAAAGCTCTTTAAGGGAATGGAAGGTATATCCTTCTTTTTCCAGATTGGTGAGTACGGTATCTAACGCTTCTGCATTGGATTGGGATACATTGTGAATGAGCGGAATGGCACCCGGGTGAATGTATTTTTCAAATTGTTCCACCACATAGTCTGCGCCTGGCTGATTATTGACGTCATAATCAGGGTAGGCGAGGCTCCAGAAAACGGTGGTGTAGCCCATATCCTTTGTAATCTGCAGTGTGCGTTCGCTGTACTCTCCTTTCGGCGGCCGGAAGAAATGATCCATTTCATATCCGGTCGCTTCTTTCATGTAGGAAGCATTGTCCGCAATTTCTTCACGTATCGTTCTTTCGTCGGTTTCCGGCATACAGATGTGATTGGAAGTATGATTTCCGACAATATGTCCTTCTTCTTTCATTCTCTTAACCAGTTCAGGCTGATCCTTAATGAAGTGTTTACATAAAAAGAAAGCAGCGGGTGCATTATGTTTTTTTAGAACATCAAGCATGCCTGCCGTATAGCCATTCTCATACCCGCAGTCGAAGGTAAGGAAAACCGGTTTTTCTCCTTCCTTAAGATCCTTTTTTACATACCAGGCATCATAAGGGGTGAGGTCAATCTCTTCCTGAGCGGATGGTGCCAGATGATTTTCGTTTTTCATAAACCACCAGGCCATCAAGGTATTAGATAAAGTGGAGGGATCAATGGAAGAAGTGCTGGATTCCGGTGATGTGGTTTGGGCTTCTTCGGAGGCAGTTGAACTGTTTTTTGAAGGGGAATCCGAAGATGGATCCGGATATTCTGTGGTGATTTCGGGGGCAGATTCTGCAGTTTTTCTTGTGGAGAGAAGTCCGCAGGCGGAAAGGGATATAAAACAAAAACTGATAAGCCACAGCAATGGTTTTCTCATAAATCGGACAGCAACCTTTCTAAAGTGTTATCATAATATATTAGAATCATAAAAAAATATGCTTTTTTGCTATGTTTATTTAATTTTTTCCACTTTATTTTTTAAAATAATATAGTATAATAAGCTGTAAATTTATTTTAAAGAACAGGAGATAAAACTATGGACAACAAGAAAGAGTTTAAGCCATTTATTTCTGCGGATCAGGTGCTCCCTGAGTTTACGGTAACATCCATTATTCTGGGTATTATCCTTGCAGTCGTATTTGGTGGTGCCAACGCTTATCTTGGTTTAAGAGTTGGTATGACGGTATCTGCTTCCATCCCGGCAGCGGTTATCTCAATGGGTGTCATCAGAGTTATTCTGAAGAAAGACTCCATTTTGGAAAATAATATGGTACAGACCATTGGTTCCGCAGGAGAATCATTGGCAGCAGGTGCGATCTTTACATTGCCTGCTATTTTTATGTGGGCAGAAGAAGGTATCTGTGATGCCCCATCTTTCCTGACTATCGCGATCATCGCACTGTGCGGTGGATTCCTCGGTGTACTTTTCATGGTACCTCTTCGTACTGCTCTGATTGTTGAGGAACACGGAGTTCTGCCTTATCCGGAAGGTACTGCTTGTGCGGAAGTTCTTCTTGCCGGTGAAGAAGGCGGAGAGAAATCCAAGGTCGTATTTGCAGGACTTGGAATTGCAGCTGTTTACAAATTTATCGCAGACGGTCTGAAACTGTTCCCGAGTGAAGTTAACTTTGATATTCAGAATCCAACCTTTACCTGCGGTGTTGGTATGGACGTGCTTCCGGCTCTGGCAGGTGTTGGTTATATCTGTGGTCTTCAGATTTCCAGTTACATGTTTGCCGGTGGTATTTTATCCTATCTGGTATTGATTCCGGCGATTGCTTTCTTCGGAGGAGATGCCGCATCCCGCGTTATGGATGAGGCAGGTAATGCCATTGCATTTAATCAGCTTGATCCTGGAACGATCTGGAGCAATTATATTAGATATATCGGTGCCGGTGCCGTTGCAGCCGGCGGTATCATGAGCCTTCTGAAATCTCTTCCGACTATGGTTAAGACTTTCAGCAAAGCCATGAAAGGTTTTGGTAAAAACGTGACAGGCGGAGACCGCACACAGCAGGATATCTCCATGAAAGTGGTGCTCTTAAGTGTGCTTGCTATCGCAATTGCAATCTGGCTGATTCCATCTATTCCGGTTAACCCTCTGGGTGCTGTTATCATTGTTGTATTTGGTTTCTTCTTTGCCACAGTTTCTTCTAGAATGGTAGGTCTTGTCGGCAGCAGTAACAACCCGGTATCCGGTATGGCCATTGCAACACTGATTCTCACTACATTTATTTTCAAGGTGACAGGAAATGACGGTGCACACGGTATGGTGGCAGCAATTTCCGTAGGTACAATCATCTGTATCATTGCAGCAATTGCCGGTGATACATCTCAGGATTTGAAAACTGGTTATATTGTAGGTGCAACACCAAGAAAACAGCAGATTGGTGAGCTGATCGGTTCTCTGGCAGCAGCCATTGCCATCGGTGGAGTTATGTATCTGCTGAATGCTGCATGGGGATTTGGTTCCGAAGCGATTCCTGCACCACAGGCATCTCTGATGAAGATGGTTGTAGAAGGTGTTATGGGAGGAACTCTTCCTTGGACCCTGATTTTCATGGGTGTATTTATTGCCATTGCCGTTGAAGTTCTCGGCATTCCGGTTCTGGCATTTGCCATTGGATTGTACTTGCCTATCCATTTAAGTTCTCCGATTTTTGTCGGCGGTCTTATCAAATGGTATGTGGAAAGCAAGAAAAAATACGACAACGAAGCACAGAAGAAACATTCTGTGGAATCCGGTGTTCTTTACTCTGCAGGTATGATTGCAGGAGAAGGTCTTGTCGGTATTCTTCTTGCAGTCTTTGCAGTACTTGGTCTGGACTTTGATATGTCCGGTATTTATGGTGACAGCTTTACATCTGTCGGCAACTGGGTAGGTCTTGTTGTATTTGCTCTCTTGCTTGCTACACTTTTCTATATGTGCAGAAAGAAAAATACAGTAGAGATTGATACTCCAAAGGCAGAATAATTTCTTAAATTAAAATCGGGACACTGCTGCAATTCATGCAGTGGTGTCCTTTTTGTCTATTCGGATTTTTAATGCATGGCAGAGGATATTATGAGTAAAAATAAGAAGAAAGATACAGAAAACTATGTAGACAGAATTCCTCAGATTAATAAAAAACAATGGGAAGTTCTTGAGGACGGGTTGGTGGAAGTGACCGTGGAAAACACCGGATTTTACAATACACTTGCCCAGAAACTTTTTAAAAAACCAAGATACAGCTTTATCAAGCTGGATGAATATGGAAGTTGTGTCTGGCAGCAGATCGATGGGAAGAAAACGATTTATGAGATTGGACAGGTTTTAAAAAAAGAGCATAAAGGTGCTTCCAATCAGCTTTATGAGAGATTGTCCACTTATTTTGGAATTCTGGAAAAAAATGGATATATTACTTTTGTGGGGAAGAGTAAATGAAAATCAGTACAATTATTATCGGAATTCTTTTATTTGCTATTGCCACCATGATCATTTATGGATGGGGCATGGTGAAACAGAGAAATCAAAGCGGGGATCTGATGCGATTGCTTTTCAGTAAAGGCGAGAGTCAGGTGAAAAAATATTTAAAAAAGAATGAATATATTACGAAGAACGATGTGGAAAGAATTTGTGGTGGGCTGGAAGCCAAAATGCCATTTTCCTCCAATCGGGCGGTCGTCAAAGATACAAAGAGTTTTGCAGAACAACTTTTAGCTTACATGGAAAAAACTGGACAACTGAAAAAAGATGGTGCAAAATATATACAGGTAAAAAAATAATGAAAGTCGAACGTATGTAAGACTTTACGCTGGATGTGGTCTGCACGGCAGATCATATTCATAAATAAAGGAGGTTATGATGGGTGTTTTAACAGGGCTGGAGCCCAATAAAGTATTTCATTTTTTTGAAGAAATCTGTTCGATTCCTCACGGTTCAGGAAATGTAGAGAAAATCAGTAATTATCTGGTGGATTTTGCGAAAGAAAGAGATTTAAAATACAGACAGGATGAGAAATATAATGTGATCATCTGGAAAGATGGTTCCGCAGGATATGAGAATTCTGATCCGGTGATCCTTCAGGGACACATGGATATGGTTGCTGTAAAAGTGGATGGTTGCGAGAAAAATCTGGATACAGAAGGTCTTGATTTGGAAGTGAACGGAGATCTGATTTCCGCCAAAGGTACGTCTCTGGGAGGTGACGATGGCATTGCTGTTGCATATACTTTAGCTATCTTAGATGACGATTCCATGGCACACCCGCCAATCGAAGCTATATTTACAGTAGATGAAGAGATTGGTATGCTCGGTGCGACTGATATTGTTGTCTCTGATCTGAAAGGTCGCCTTTTCATGAACATGGACTCCGAGGACGAAGGGGTATTTACCGTAAGCTGTGCCGGTGGTGCGATGACAACCTGCAGTTTCCCTTATAAGACAGAAACGGTGGAAGCTTCTGTGATTGAAATAAGATTAGATGGTTTTGCCGGCGGACATTCCGGCGTGGAGATTGATAAAGGTCGTATGAATGCCAACGTGGCGATGGGAAGAGTTCTCATGCATGTTCTCAAGAAACCGTGCACGGGACTTTCTGGTGTCAACGGCGGAGAAAAAGACAATGCCATTGCCAAATTCAGTGAAGCGGTACTTTCTGTTGTTCCGGAATGTGTTGCAGAAGTGACCAAATTGATTGAAGATATATTTGAAGAATTTAAAGAAGAACATAAGACTACAGATCCGGATATGGCTCTTCACATTAATGTGAAAAATGGAGAAAACGTTTCTGTCATGACAGAAGCAGACGCCAGAGCGGTAGTGACAGCCATTATCAACCTGCCAAATGGCATTCAGCGGATGAATCCGGAGATGAAAGATATGGTACAGACTTCCTTAAACCTTGGTGTTCTGAAAACAGAAGCAGATAAGGTAGTTCTTTCCTATGCCGTGAGAAGCTCCAGCGAGACAGAAAAATGGTATCTTGTTGATTCTATGCGTAATCTTGTGGAAACATTGGGTGGAACCGTGGATGTCAGCGGAGTCTATCCGGGCTGGGAATACAGAGCCGAGTCCAGACTTCGTGATGTGATGGTAGAAGAATATAAGAAACAGTATGGTTCTGAACCGGTTGTAGAAGGAATACATGCCGGATTGGAATGTGGTATTTTTGCTTCTAAGCTGGATGGGCTTGATGCGGTATCCTTTGGAC
This sequence comes from Lachnospiraceae bacterium, assembly GCA_028721415.1. GTDB lineage: Bacteria > Bacillota > Clostridia > Lachnospirales > Lachnospiraceae > Anaerobutyricum. Next base: position 27,525 of record JAQYIU010000038.1, read on the forward strand.
CGCAGATGGAGAACATTCACACTACCAATGAAGTGCTGAGTATCTCATCTACAAAAAGAACCTGGGATCTGGTTGTCAGTGTGCTGGCAGCTTTGAAATGATAAACAGACGCCGACGGAGCGATTATGGTAGTTTTTTCACCTCCACCTCCCACGGACAAAAAAAGATGATGCCTGTCTGATTGTAATAATTTTTGTCCGTGCTCACAGTCGGTGAAGAAAACTCCATAATTCGCTTTTTAGTCGGCTGGATAGTGACCAGCAGCAGCGAAAGCCTCCTCTGGATTAAGATTGATTCCCTGCCATGGGGTTAATAATCTTCTTCTATGACCTGAAAGTCCAGGTAGTCGAATTCAATTTGTTCTATAAAGTTATCCTGAGTGAATCGGGTTCGTGCGTGGCGAATAAATTCTTTTTTGTTTTTTTCTAACCACAAGGGTTTTTCCAGATCAAATTCATAACAGGCTTTTTCCAGACTGTCATAAACCTTGGCAGTTCTTGACAGGCTCATATCATAATTATCTATGACTGTATCCTTTATTAAATGATTTTTTTCGAATAATTTGCACCAGATTCTCATGAAATTTAAAATCTCCTTGATAGTAATTTGCAAATCCCTCACAGGGATGGAATCATTATAACATTTTATAAAAATATCTTCAAATCTCACAGAAAAATGTTATAATAAACATTACGACGCGTTTTTATAGGTTTTAGAACGCGAGAGTATATGAGAATTGTCGGGATTATAGAATGGATTCTTGGATTGAATGATTCCGATATTTTGTTTTGAATATACTATAGAGAAAAAGTAATGGGAGAGGATAGAGTATGATTATCAGAAATGTTTTGGATATGATTGGAAACACACCGATTGTTGATTTGAGTTCCAGCACAGGATGTAACATTTATGCAAAAGCAGAATTTCTGAATCTGGGAGGAAGTATCAAGGATCGTGTTGCCAAAAATATGATAGAGGCAGCGGAAAAGGAAGGAAAGCTCAGAAAAGGTATGACTATCGTGGAACCGACCTCCGGCAATACCGGAATCGGTTTGGCTTTATGTGGTGTCAGAATGGGATATAAAGTCATTATTGTGATGCCTGAGAATATGAGTGAAGAGAGAAAGAAGATCATTCGTGCTCTGGGAGCAGAATTGGTTCTCACCCCGGCGAAATTAAGTCTCGACGGATGTGTGGCAGAAGCAACCAGAATTGTATCTCAGTCCGATGAGTATTTTATGCCTCAGCAGTTTGAGAATCCGAATAATCCGGATATTCATTATAGGACCACTGCTCCTGAGATTTATGAGCAGCTTGATGGCAAAGTAGATATTTTTGTATCCGGTCTTGGAAGCGGCGGAACCCTTCAGGGCATCAGCAAATATCTGAAAGAAAAGAATCCGAACCTTATTGTCTGTGCAGTGGAGCCGAAGAATGTATCCGCTTTGCTTGGAGATGAGCCGGGACTTCATCAGATTCAGGGCATCGGGGATGGATTTATTCCGGAAGTTCTGGATACTTCCCTCATCGATGAGATTGTGACTGTATCTGACGATGATGCAATCAACACCACCAGAGAACTGGCCAAAGTACAGGGACTTCTCTGCGGAACTTCATCAGGAGCCAACATCTGGGCTTGTAAGAAAATAGCAGAAAAATATGGAAAAGACAAGGTGATCGCAACGGTTCTTCCGGACCGAATGGAACGATATTTCAGCACCGGACTTCTCTAAATCAATCAGTCGCTTAATTTCGTCAAGTGATTTTCTTTATAAACGGAGCAAAACTCCGTTGGAAAGTTTGAAAATAAAGTAATTTTGGCAATTTGGTCATATAAAACAATCCTTAATTTGTGATTTTGGTCATATAGATAATTGCCAATTCGACGGGAAAGGTATATAATACAACACTAAATGATATATTTCTCACAAAGAGAGAATATTCCCGCTTACAGAGTGGAGAATGCGGATCTGTTTATATGTTTAAGGAGGAATAACCAATGGGAAGAGTATATAATTTCTCAGCAGGACCGGCTGTATTGCCGGAAGAAGTACTGCAGGAAGCAGCAGCAGAAATGATGGACTATAAAGGATGCGGAATGTCCGTAATGGAAATGAGCCATCGTTCCAAAGTATTTGACGATATTATCAAGGAAGCAGAGCAGGATCTGAGAGACCTCATGCACATTCCGGATAATTATAAGGTATTATTTTTACAGGGTGGAGCATCCCAGCAGTTTTCTGCTATTCCGATGAACCTTATGAAAAACGGTGTTGCAGATTACATCATCACAGGACAGTGGGCTAAGAAAGCATATCAGGAAGCTGCAAGATACGGTAAAGCTGTAAAGATTGCATCTTCTGAAGATGAGACATTTTCTTATATTCCGGATTGTTCTGATCTGCCAATCGATGAGGATGCAGATTATGTATATATCTGTGAGAACAACACCATTTACGGAACCAAGTTTAAAGAACTTCCGAATACAAAAGGAAAAACACTGGTAGCAGACGTTTCTTCCTGCTTCCTTTCCGAACCACATGATGTTGAAAAATACGGCGTTATCTACGGTGGTGTTCAGAAAAACGTCGGACCTGCAGGTGTGGTAATCGTGATTATCCGTGAAGATCTGATTCGTGACGATGTCATGGAAGGCACACCAACCATGCTGAAATACAAAACACAGGCAGACAAAGATTCTCTTTACAACACACCACCATGCTACGGCATCTACATTTGTGGTAAAGTCTTCAAATGGCTGAAAAAACAGGGCGGCCTTGAAGCAATGAAAGAATACAATGAAAAGAAAGCCAAAATCTTATACGATTTCCTGGATGAAAGCAAGATGTTCAAAGGAACAGTCCGCAAAGAAGACCGCTCCCTCATGAACGTTCCATTTGTTACAGGAGACAAAGATTTAGATGCCAAATTTGTTGCAGAAGCTACCGCAGCAGGATTTGTGAATCTGAAAGGGCACAGAACTGTTGGTGGAATGAGAGCTTCTATCTACAACGCAATGCCAATCGAAGGTGTTGAGAAATTAGTAGAATTCATGCGCAAATTTGAAGAAGAAAACGCATAAATATAAAGTATATAAAAAACGGTGGGAAGAGATTCCTGCCGTTTTTTTGCTTAATGCTACTGTTGGATTCGCAATTTTTACTTATTGTGACAGTTCTTTGGCAGAGTAAAACTTCCAAGAATCCCATCACAGATATAATCCGCCAGCGTGTTTACCAGATAAAGACGGGTGTAAGGGAGTTCCCATTCGCTGTTTCGTCCAGATTCTCCGACAATACCTGTAATTGAAATATTTCCTATAGAAGGGAGATTTCGTCTGATTCCCTTGCCGGGAGTCAGCGGTGAGCAGGATAAAGAGACATATCCGATTTTTTGAGCGGGTCCCAGCGCAGCATCCACCACCAGGAAAAATGGAGATGGATATAAATATTGAAGTTCAGGTAATACGGAGGAAAGATTCATCCCATGAACCGGATTTTCCAATGTGCCATAAAGGGGATAACTATAATTTCTTTCTATAAGTTTTGTGCCAACCAGCGGACCAAGACAATCCCCGGTAATTTTATCTGTGCCAACGCAGAGGAGAATCAAAGTCTCCTCTGCTTTTTTTAATTGAAGAATTTGTTGTTTTAATAAATGAGAAAAAGGATGACGGTTTTTTTCATCTGGCAGAAAATAATAATTCTGACATGGTATTTTAGATGATAATTTCTGGTCCATATTATAAATCCTTTCGTAAAAAAGTTATGGGATTGATGTTCCAATCTATTCAAATAAATTGACAAACATGAGAGGATTTAAACATTTTTTTGCTTGAAAATGAAAGAAAAATACGAAACCTTTCGACAGGAAACGGAAGGGAATCGGTAAAACGCGTGCTATGATGTTGCCATAAATGATAGAAAGGCGGAAAAATTATGGCAAGTGAACAGAAAACAAAAACGAATTCGGATCAGCAGACAAGAATCCTTCCTAAGAATTTCAGGCAGATTGGGGAACCGGGAACGAAAAAAATATATATGGAAGACTATGTGTATACATATTTAAATAAATTAGCACAGCCAGGAAATCTGTATGCCAGAGGGGCAATTCTTTTTGGAAAGATGTACAAGACATCGGTAGGAAATTGTCTGTTTATCAGCGGGGCAGCGGCCTGTCAGCATTTTGAACTTGATTTGGAGGATGCGACATTTTCCGAAGAAAACTGGAATGAGATATACAGGATTCGGGATAAATTCTTTCCGGATATGGATATTGTCGGGTGGTTTTTATCGCGGATGGGATTTTCCATTGAATTAAATGATAAAATTATTCGCACCCACATGGATAATTTTAGTGGAGAAAATAAAGTACTTTACATGATAGATTCCCTTGAAAATGAAGATGCATTTTACCAATTTGAAAATTATGCATTGAGAAAACAACGGGGATATTACATTTACTATGAAACAAATAAAGAAATGAAAAATTATATGCTGGCAGAAGGCGAGATGGAAACAGAACCGGAAAGGAAACGAGAATCCAGCACAATTTTGCGGGACGCATCTGTGGTGAAGAATTATAAGAAAGCGATGAAACAAAAGAAATCTCTCCGAAAAAAATCTGCACCGAGATTCTCAGCATCTTCTCTTGCCGGAGCATTAGTAGTGATCATGGTTGCGCTCTATGGTTTTCGCTCAGTGCAGCAATTTCGCCAGGAACAAAGTACACCGGTATTTGAGCAGCAGGAGACAGATATAGAAGCAAATGCATTACAAAAAGATGATCAATCTGCAGAGGAGGCATCTGAAACGACCACAGAATCAGGAATGACTATAGATACAAGCCAGAATGTAGTTGACACTTCTGAAACTGATCAACAGAATCAGGAGACATTTTCTTCGAAAACAACAGAATCTGTTCAGGCGGATTCTGCGGAACAAGAGCTGGAAAATGACGTCGATGTATTTACTCAGGAAGAACCAGACGACGCAGAGGAAACATGGAGTTATATAGGAGGACAATATACGGTCAAACAGGGGGATACACTAGCTGGAATTTCGAAAAAAATATACCAGTCGTATGATTATATTTCCCTCCTCGCAGAAGCAAATCAGATTGAAAATGTCGATCAGATTTATCCCGGTCAGGTGCTCAATATACCGCCAATCGAGGATTGACGAAAATATAATTGCAGTGTACACTTGAAGAAAACCAGAAAGAAAACAGGAAAGAGTGAACGGATGGCTAAACAAATATATAATTATGAAATATTTACCAATAAAAAAGACCAGTTGAGAAAAATAAGAAGAAAACAAAAGCAGGCTCAATGGGCAAAAAGAATTTTTCTTGGAGTCATAGGAGTTATATTGCTGGTTGTTCTTATTATTTTACATAACAGTCGCTGTGAATATTATGAATATACAGAAGAAACAAAAACCGAGAATAATAATCAGATCTCTTACGAATCTTTTGGCGAAGGATATATCAAGTACAGTGAAAATGGAATTGAATATCAGAAGAAATTTGGGGTGGCAGAATGGAACATACCGGTTTCGTTTTCCCATCCTTTCCTGATAACATCAGATTCCTATGCCCTTCTCGCCGATCAGGGGAGCAATAAACTTATGCTGTTTGGCATCAGTGGAAAGGTTGGAGAATTAAACTTAAAATACCCTATTGTTCAAGCGGACATATCCGATCAGGGGATAGTTGAAGTGATTCTGGAAGGAGAAAATACCAATTTCCTTCAACTGTATGATAAGGAAGGTAATCTTATTGCCGATATGAAATCTTCTGTAGATGAAACCGGTTATCCGATGACAGCAGCAATTTCACCGGATGGAACGAAGCTGGCGGTCAGTTATTTTTCCGTTGCAGGAATGAAATCTAAAACAACGGTAGCATTTTATGATTTTAGCGGACAACTTCAAAATAATGATGTTAATTTTATGGGTGGATTTGATTATGAAGACTTTATGATTCCAAAACTCAGCTTTGTAGATGAGGATACATTGGTTGCATTTGGAGAGTCAGCTACATATTATTATAATATTTCTGATGAGCCGAAAATGATCAAAGAAATTACTTTTGAAGAAAATATAGAAAGTGTATTCACTGGAAAGAAATATACTGGATATATATTAGATCATTCCGATCAGTCGGAAGAAGGTAGATATCGTCTTTGTTTATATAGCAAAGGAGGAGGCAAAAAGCTGGACATGACTCTGGATATGGATTATGAAACCATTCAGATTAGAGGAAATGAGATTTATGCGCTGCATGATAACAAATGTACGATTATCAATGTGAATGGTAAAATACTTTTCCAGGGAGAACTGGAAGGTAATTCTATTGAGACAATCTTGCCAGCAAAAGGCTGGAGAACATATCATGTGATTTTTCAGGACAAGATTGTAAAAATGAAACTTCGATTTTGGGAAAGAAATACATCTCAGAAGGACTCAACGCAGTAAATGCAGTGCAGCTCCTGCAAAAAACTCTTCAGGACTTGTGGTTTTAATAATGAAATAAAAAACAAAAAATGCTTGACGGAGAATATAGAGTGTGTTATGATTATATCCGTTGCGCTACTGATGGATTATTGTAGAACGTGAAGTGAGAGACAGCAATCCGGCATATGCATGACAAGTAATTATCAATATAGTTAAAAGAAGAAAAAGTTGTGATTTTTATTTTTTTAACTATGATATAAAAATAAAATGAAATAAGTATTGACATAAACTTGAATGTGTGGTATTATTTCAGAGTTGCTCGAAGCGATAAATGAAAAGTTTGATTAAAGAATTTAAAATAAAATAAAAAAGTTCTTGACAAACAGCTTCGAATATGATAAAATATAAAAGCTTTCGCAAGAAAAAACGAAAGCAACACAGAAACTTGATAACTGAATAACAAAACAACCTTGAACGTTCAATTCAACAGAGAGTTATCTCTGATATTTCATTCGGATCTGAGGCTGAGTGATGTCAAGACATCAGATCCATGGAACGGACGAATAGTTCAACCAA
>JAQYIU010000039.1 GCA_028721415.1 Lachnospiraceae bacterium
AATACCGCAGTCATGGAATTCAGGGACCATGGACGGATATCTATGCTCTTTCTGCAACGATGTACAAATGTATCACAGGAATTACACCGGCAGAATCGATTCAAAGAATCATTGAAGATACGGTGCAGCCACCATCTGCCCTTGGCATTCCGATTCCTTCCGGGATGGAATATGCATTGATGAAGGGGCTATCCATATCTCAGAAAAATCGTTATCAGAATCTCAATGATTTTTGCCAGGATTTTTACAGACAATCTTACAGTCCGGCGGACGAAACGGTGTATGAACCGAATTATAATCAAAACTATCAACAAAATTATAACCAGAGTTATGAGCCAAATTACAATTCTGGTTATGAATCCGGTTATCACTCGGGATATGTTCCCCCAACGCCACCTCCTCAGAAAAAAGGAAAAGGTGGATGGATTGCCTTAATTACCGGTTCTCTCCTTTTTGTAGTGTTGGGAGTTTCCATCCTCGTAATGACAACCCTCAACAAAAAAGAAGAGGCGGCGTCATTAAACAATGATGCGGTTGTGTTAAATAACGATTCTTCAGGAAGTGATACGCAGCCTACGGAAGAACCAACAACAGAAGCAGCGACAACCGCAGCGACCGAGGCGACAACAGAAGCGACGACACAGGCCGTACCGGAACCAAAGAGTTTACCTTATGTGGATAATGCTTATATGGATGAAAGTGCCTGCCTCAGTCCGAACAGCTATCAGGTAGTTTCCAGTGGAGATGGCAGTTTTTCATTTGGATATCCGAAATATATGTTTAATGGATGCTACATCAATGAACAGGAGAATTATTTCGATTTATACTATTCTGATTCTTATGGCTACGAAGCAGAACTCTATGTATACGAGGAAGATAATCCGGGAGATCCGGTTCTCAATGCACAGAAGCTATATAACCGATATGTTTCTCAGATCGATAAAGTATATTTCCGGAAAGTATCAGAGAAATCAGACGACCAGGGAATGGCAAGAGCACTTATTGGCGGACGGGATATCAACACCGGCTTACAGATGTATGTAATCGCAGCCAATAATGGAGTGAAAAACTATATTCTGGAATACCGCTATCCCGATCCGGATATCAATTACGAATACGATGACAGTGACTATATCGTCGATTGTATCTACCGCTATTGTTCATTCGGAGGAGGAACATATAAACCAAGAAACTATCAACAATTTTTAAAAGATGATATGGGAGAAAAGAAATAAATGAGAATTACAAAAAACACAACAATTGGAGACTTATTAAGAATGGATCCGGAAATCGGCAATGTATTATCCAGTATCGGAATGCATTGCCTGGGATGCCCTTCTTCCCAGAGAGAAACACTCGAACAGGCGGCAGAAGTCCACGGGCTGGATCCCGATGATCTGGTCGAGGACATCAAAGGATTCCTGGAAGCATAAAAATCTTTTTCATAAGCGTGATACCTATGGTCTGAATCGCAGATGACTTGCGTTTTGCTACTCAACTTATCGAACGTATATGGAAGCGCAACATCACTACCAAAAGGAGAAAAGGAAACCGTTCCATTGCATGGTCATACAAATGTAATGGAACGGTTTCCTTTATTGTTATTTTAGGAGATGCGCTTCATTTTCATAGCGACAATCCCTCCTGATTTTTTGGCGGTTGTGTATATTGTTCTACGATTCGATGGATCGTTTCATGCAGGAATGGTTTGTATTTGTCCATGGACATAGGTTGCCCGAATAAAATACAGTTATAACAGGTTGATCCTACCAATTCAATGATCGTAAATAACATGAGCTCTGGTTCTTCACAGGAAACGGAGCCTTTTTTTATGATTTCCATAAAATAATCGTAAAACTGCTGGGATTCTTCCGGGACTGGCTGTTCAAAAGCTGTTCGAAAGATGCCCCAGGAAAGATTTTTTGAAATAAATTGAAGTAATGCGTGATCTTTTTCGAAGCTGTCAATAAAGAAATCAGCAAAATAAATAATCTGATTCTCAAGTCCTGTGACGGGATGTTCCAGAATACTTTTGTGAGCTTTGCTGAAAAGTTGTCCCGCTTTGTAGGCTGTTAATTTGTTACGAAGATCATATTTATCTTTAAAATAGAGGTAGAAAGTACCCTTTGCTAAACCGGCATGATCGACAATATCTGAAATGGTGGTTTTGGCAAAGCCTTTATCAGTAAATAATTCGAAAGCGGTCTGTAAAAGGGCATTCTTTTTTTGTTTTTTCTTTGATTCGATTTTACCCATATTTCATATTCCTGTTCTATATATTATTAATTTCATTATCTATCGGATATTGGAAAATGTCAATATCAAAAAAATGACTAAAATTCATTTTTTAAAATAATGAATTTTGGTCATTTCTGATATTGACCAAAAGTCATTTGTGAATATAATATGTTATAGATTAAAGATGGGAGGATGATTACCTTGGTTAAAGTTGGAAAATGGATAGCCAAACATAAATTTTTGATTTTGTTTCTGGGCTTTCTTTTATTAATACCGTCTACGATTGGATTGGTAAAGACAAGAGTGAATTATGATTTGCTCAGTTACCTGCCGGAGTCTTTGGAGACAGTGAAAGGACAGGATCTTCTGGTGGATGAATATGGAATGGGAGCCTTTTCCATGGTTGTAGTAGATAACATGGAACTGAAGGATGTTCAAAAACTGGAGGATAAAATCAGTAAAGTAAATCACGTGAATGATGTACTTTGGTATGATGATGCAGCGGATATCAGTATGCCGGTGGAGATGATTCCCGAAGATTTGAGAGAGATTTTCTTTAAAGAAGATTCTACGATGATGCTGGTGTTGTTTGATAATACTACATCTTCTGATGAGTCAATGGAAGCATTGACAGAAATCAGGAAGCTGGCAGATAAACAATGTTTTATCAGTGGAATGACAGGTATTGTAACGGACATTAAAAATCTGTGTCTTCAGGAGATGCCGATTTATGTAGGTATTGCAGCCTTATCTTCATTTGTTGTTCTGGAGTTGACCACCACCTCATTTCTGGTTCCGGTCTTTTTCCTTTTGAGTATTGGTATTGCCATTATCTATAATTTGGGAAGCAATATTTTTCTGGGAGAAGTATCTTATGTGACAAAAGCCTTGACGGCGATATTACAGTTGGGAGTTACGATGGATTATTCCATTTTCCTGCTGGACAGTTATGAAGAAAATAAAAAAAGATTTCCGGGAGAAAAGGAGAGAGCTATGGGGCATGCCATCTCCAATACCTTCCGTTCGATAGTCGGAAGCTCGGTTACGACCATTGCCGGTTTTGCCGCTTTATGTTTCATGACATTTGCCCTTGGTCGAGATCTTGGAATTGTCATGGCAAAAGGTGTTGTAATCGGTGTGATTTGTTGTGTGACAATCCTTCCGTCGCTCATTCTGATATTTGATAAAGCGATTGACAAGACGAGACACCGGCCTCTGATTCGAAATATTGAAAAACCATCAAAATTTATTACAAAACATTATCCGGTATGGCTTGTGGTTTTTCTGGTGCTGTTGGTTCCGGCGATCCATGGAAATAATAATGTGAAAGTATATTATAATATTGCACAGTCTTTGCCGGATTCCCTGGATTCCAATGTGGCCAACAAAAAACTGGAAGATACCTTCGATATGAGTACGATGCATATGGTATTGATGGACAGAAACATGGATGCAAAAGCGAAGCGGAATATGTTGGATGATATCGATCAGGTCGATGGTGTTAAATGGTCAATCAGCTTAAATTCACTGATAGGGCCGCTGATTCCTGAGTCTATGATACCGGAAGAATTAAGAAGTATGCTTCAGAGTGATAATTATGAACTGGCTTTTGTCTGTTCGGAATATTCTTCTGCGACACCGGAAGTAAATCAGCAGATTGCAGCAATCGATAAAATTGCAAAAAAATACGATTCTTCCACCATGGTGATTGGAGAGGCACCGTTGATGAAAGACCTGGAGGATGTTACCGATGTGGATCTTAAAAATGTTAACATTATTTCCATGGCAGCAATTTTCGTGATTATCATGATTGTTTTTAAATCCATATCCCTTCCGGTTCTGTTAGTTGCGGTCATTGAATTTGCCATAGCAGTCAATATGGCGATTCCATATTATCAGGGTGTGAGCCTTCCATTTGTTGCCAGCATTGTAATAGGAACCATTCAATTGGGAGCAACAGTGGATTATGCGATTTTGATGACAAATCGCTATCAAAAAGAGAGGAAAAAAGGAAAGAGCAAAAAAGAAGCGGTTCGGATTTCACATCAGGCGAATATGCTTTCCATCATGACCAGTGGATTAAGCTTTTTTGCAGCAACTTTTGGTGTTGCATTATATTCAAAGGTTGACATGATCGGTTCCATCTGTACCCTTCTTTCCAGAGGAGCAATCATCAGTATGGTGGTGGTACTTACCGTACTTCCGGCCATGTTCCTGATATTTGATAAAGTAATTTGCAAGACCACAATGGGATTTTCAAAAAAAGATCAGACAGTATAGAGCGGGAGGATATTTAGTTATGAGAAGAAGAAAAGTAAGTAAACATACAGCCAGATTATTTGCATTGATTTTGAGTGGAACGATGATTGTAAGTAATGCAGTTCCGGTTCGTGTTGCTGCAAAAAAGACAAAAGAAGATAAGGTGGAAACAGTATATGTCAATGCATCTGCCAGCGGAGAAACAGAGAATATCACTGTCAGCGAATGGCTGAAAACCAACGGAAAAGAAGGTGAGCTGGAGGATTACAGTACCTTGAATCATATTCAGAATGTTAAGGGAGAAGAGACATTTACCCAAAATTCAGATGGCTCCATCACATGGAACAGTACAGGAGAAGATATTTATTATCAGGGTGAGACCGAAGAAGAGCTGCCGGTTTCTGTAAAAGTCACCTATTATCTGGATGGGCAGAAAGTGTCTCCGGATGAAATAGCAGGAAAGAGTGGAAAAGTCACTATACGGTTTGATTATTATAATCACACGAGTGAAAAAGTAAAGGTGAAGGATAAAGAAATCAGTGTCCAGACTCCATTTACCATGATAACAGCGATGATCATGCCGTCCGATGTCTTTTCCAATGTGAAGGTAGAAAATGGAAAAGTCATTACTGACGGAGATAAAAATATCGTGGTCGGTCTGGCATTTCCGGGATTGAAAGACAGTCTTCAGCTGGATTCTTACGAACAGCTCAGTGATGTATCTGTTCCGGATTATGTGGAAGTGACAGCAGATGCACGGGATTTTGATCTTGCCCTTACTGCGACAGTAGCTACGACAGGAAGTCTTAATGATCTGAATCTTGACGACATTGATGATATTGATGATTTAAAGGATGATATCGATGAACTTACCGATGCCTCCACTCAGCTTGTGGATGGAACCGGAGATTTGCTGGATGGGATGAATACCTTAAACAGTTCTCTTGTGACCTATACGGATGGTGTTGATCAGGTGGATCAGGGCGCAGAGAATCTGAAAGACGGACTGAAAAAATTAAATAAAAATAAAACAAAATTAAAACAAGGCGCAGACAGCCTTACTGATGGACTAGATGAACTGAAAAAAGGAACCAGTCAGTTAAGTGCGGGAATTAAATCTTATACCAGTGGAGTAGATACGCTGGGAGAGAGTATTGGTACAGCGGCAGCAGGTGCAGGTTCTCTAAAAACAGGATCCGAAACTCTTTCAAAAGGACTTTCCGCTTACGTTGAAGGTGTGGATACACTGCAGAGCGGAATCAAACAATTGAATGACGCCCTTTCTACTATGAAAGTGCCGTCCGGTGAGGAATTAAAGGCAGTGAATAGTGCCGCAAATCAGCTTGAAAGCGATGCAGAACAATTACAGAATCAGATTGCTGTGATTCAGGAATTGTTGAAGTCCGTCAACAATATGGAGGCAAAAGTATCTGATTACGAAAGAGAGGTCCAATCCAAAACAGCAAATGTTGAAAGTTCGGTTCAGGATATCAATGAGAAAGCAGAGGATCAGGCAGAGTCTCAGGCTAGAGAAAAAGCGCAGACAGCAGTTGATCATGCTTTATCGGATGCAAAAGATTCTGTTAGAGATGCATTAGATGGAATCGAAGATCTTTCAGAGGAAGAAAAGAATCAGATTGTCAATAGTATTAAAAATACCTCTGTAAATGATATTTCCATTGATATTGACGTGGATGAGGGCGCAGACAGTGCCGTTAGTGCTCTCAAAAAAACTGTGGACAAAGGAGCAGATATTCGGGAAGAGAATACTAATCTGGAAAAAATTGGAGCACTTTTGAAAGATATGCAGGAGCAGACAGCAATTTTACAGAGCTTTGCAGGAAATGTTTCAGAACTCACCAAAGCTCTTCCGACGTTACAATCCAGTGTTGGAAAATTAAATGCGGGAGCAACAAAAGTGACAGAAAATGATCAGCAATTGCTGGAAGGTATGAAAACCTTATCCGCTGGAGTGGATTCTCTCTCTGAAGGACTGAGCCAGATAAAAACAGGAGCGGCACAGCTGACCGGAAATAATGAGACTCTCAATAATGGTGCTCAGGCAGCAGATGCAGGTACCGGTAAACTTCTTGTGGGAAGCAAAACTCTCGCAGCTGGAATGAAAACTTTCAATACCGGAATTGAAAAACTGGCAAAAGGCTCCATCGATCTTTCGAAGGGAACAGCAACCTTGTCATCTGCCAGCGGAAAGTTAACAGATGGAGCTGACCAATTGACAGATGGTGCCGCAGAATTAAATGATGGAATGAAAGAATTTGATGAAGATGGTATTCAGAAAATTGCAGATCTGGCAGGAGATGATCTGGAAACGGTAACGGATCATTTCAAGGCAGTGAAAAAAGCAGACAAAAAATATACTTCCTTTGCCGGAATCAAAGAAGGCGACAAAGGAAGTGTGAAATTCATTATCGAGACTGCACCGGTTTCTGCAGATGAAAAATAGCACAGTTCTATTGTGGGATTTTATTCTTCTCCGGCATCAAGCGGCAGAAAACTGATCAGAAGATCTTCTGCATTAACCTGATCACCGGATACAACATAGATTTTATCCACAATGGCATCCATGGTAGCCATGACGGTGGTTTCCATCTTCATGGCTTCCACGGTCATAAGAGGAGTATTTTCCGATACATGATCTCCTTCTTTGACCAGAATTTTATCTACGGTTCCCGGAATCGTGGAGCCCAGATGGAGAGGGTTGGATTTATCCGCTTTTAATTTACGGTCCGCTTTTACTTCCTGATTGCGGTCCGTAATCTTAATTTCGCGGACAGAGCCGTTTACTTCGAAGGTCAGGGTGCGAACGCCCTGCTCATCGGCATCAGACATATCGATAAACTTGATTATGAGTTCTTTTCCTTCTCCGATTTTTAGTGTAGTTTCCTCGCCTTTACGAAGTCCGTAAAAATATACGTGGCTTTCCAGGCGGGAGACATCGTTGTAGGCTTCAAAATGTTCACAGTAATCTTCGTATACTTTAGGATAGAGAGCATAACTCAGAGCCTTCTGTTCCATCTCATAATCGCTGAAAGCGGACATATCATATTTTTCCTTCAAATGAACTTTAATTTCTTCAAAATCCACATCTTTAAGAAGACTTCCCGGTCGGACCGTAATCGGTTCCTGCCCTTTCAGTACATAAGACTGGAGTTCCTGCGGAAAACCGCCATCTGGCTGTCCCATCATTCCTTTAAAATAATCTACAACCGAATCAGGATAGGAGAGATTTTTTCCTTTTTCCAGGATATTATCTTTGTTGAGACCATTTTTCAGCATAAAGATGGCAAAATCACCGACTGCTTTGGAGGAAGGAGTGACTTTCACGATATTTCCCAGAAGATCATTAGCTTCTTTATACAACTGCTTAATCTCTTCGAAGCTGTCAGCAGCCCCCATTTCCTGGACTTGAGCGAGAAGATTGGAGTACTGGCCACCCGGAATCTCGTATTTGTAGATTTCCGTATTTGGTGCATCCATCTCACTTTCAAAGGTTTTATATAATTTGCGGATTCGACCATAGTATTGACTGAGTTCATTAAGTTCGTCAAAATCCAGTCCGGTATCTCTCTCTCGACCACGGAGTGCCTCTACCACAGCATTCATGGAAGGCTGGCTGGTCAGGGAGCTCATGGATTCGATGGCAAGGTCAGCGATGTCCACTCCAGCTTCCACAGCCATCAGCACAGTACTCACTCCATTACCGGTGGAATCATGGGTGTGAATGTTGACCGGGATGTGGAGTTCGGATTTTAAGGTAGTAAATAATTCTTTGGCTGCATATGGTTTCAGCAGTCCTGCCATATCCTTGATCGTGAAAATATGACAGCCAAGAGATTCCAGTTCTTTTGCCTTGTCCACATAATAATCCAGAGTGTATTTTTTTTCGTTTGGATTTGATATATCTCCGGTATAACAGATGGCTCCCTCCACGATCTTACCGGTTTTCAATGCTTCTTCAATCGGCATTTTCATGTTTTCAACCCAGTTAAGACTATCAAAAATACGGAACACATCAATGCCTTTTTCCGCAGAAATACGGATAAATTCTTTTACTACATTATCCGGATAATTGCTGTAGCCAACAGCGTTGGAAGCGCGCAGCAACATCTGGATCAGAGTGTTAGGCATCCGTTCCCGGAGAAGTTCCAGCCTTCTCCATGGAGATTCCTTCAAGAATCGATAAGCAGTATCATAGGTGGCTCCGCCCCAGGCTTCCACAGAAAATGCATTTGCCATAAAGGCGTTGGCTGCTCTGGCAGCACCGGCGAGATCCTTGGTTCTCATGCGGGTTGCCATAAGAGACTGCTGAGCATCACGCATGGTGGTATCGGTGATGTAAAGTTTCTTTTCGTTCAGAATTTTCTGGGTAAAATCCTTCGCTCCCAGTTTTAAAAATTCATCCCTTGCACCGTATATCTTTTTGGATTCGTCGTAGATTGGGAGAATACGGTTTTCAAAAAATGGTTTTTCCGTTTTTGCTACATTGACCATTTTATTTCCCAGGAATTCCAGTATTTTTGTGGCTCTGTCCTGACTTATCGTAAGGTCAAATAATTCTGGAGTTTGTTCAATAAAATCAGTGTAGCAGGCCCCTTCACGAAAAATCTTGTGGTTTAACACGTTGATCAGGAACGGAATATTGGTCTTAACGCCACGAATACGGATTTCTTTCAGGGCACGGAATGATTTGCGAATGGCACCCTCAAAAGTTCTGTCGTGAGAAATAATCTTCACCAGCAAACTGTCGTAATAAGGCAGGATATTGGCGCCGGTATAAGCATTGCCGCCGTCAAGACGAACACCGTAGCCGGAGCCGGAACGATAAACAGTAATTTTTCCGGTATCTGGAAGGAAATTGTTGGCCGGGTCTTCGGTGGTAACACGGGTCTGAATGGAATATCCGTTGCAGGAAATTGATTCCTGAGACGGAATGTTGATTTCTGATGAATTCAGAGGATATCCTTCGGCGATGAGAATCTGAGACTGAACAATATCAATACCGGTTACCATTTCTGTGACGGTGTGTTCCACCTGAATACGAGGATTCATCTCAATAAAATATGGATGATTTTCGCTGTCTACCAGAAATTCCAGAGTTCCGGCATTCCGGTAACCTACCTGGCTGGTAAGACGGACAGCACAATCAAAAATCTGCTGTCTGGTACTTTCCGGAACTGTAAAGGCCGGGGCATATTCAACAACTTTCTGATGACGGCGCTGAACAGAGCAGTCACGATCATATAAATGAACGACATTTCCATATTGGTCTGCCAGAACTTGCACCTCAATGTGTTTTGGCTTCTCCAGATATTTTTCCACGAAAATCTTATCATCACCAAAAGCCTTTTTGGATTCTTCTTTTGCCTCTCTGTATTCTTTGATCAGTTCTTCTTCAGAACGGACGATACGCATGCCGCGACCGCCGCCTCCATTGGATGCTTTGAGCATCACCGGGTAGCCAATCTCGTTGGCAGCACCCAAAACTGCTTTCTCACTCTTTAACGCCTGGTCTACACCAGGAATGATTGGCACGTTGCATTCAATGGCCATCTGTTTGGAAGAAATCTTATCCCCCATTCGTTCCATCAGCTCTCTGGAAGGGCCGATGAAGGTGATGCCATTCTTCACACAGGCGTCCACGAATTCCGGATTCTCAGAAAGAAAGCCATAACCCGGATGAATGGCATCCACATTTTTTGCCTTGGCAATGCGAATAATCTGGTCGATATCCAGATAAGCATCCACAGGTCCTTTATCCGGATTCAGTTCATAGGATTCATCTGCCTTGGTGCGGAAAAGAGCATATTTATCCTCTTTCGAAAAAACAGCGACTGTAGTGATGCCCAATTCATTTAATGCACGGAAAATACGAATGGCAATCTCCCCACGATTGGCAACCATGACCTTTTTAAATTTTTTTATGGAATATTGATTCATGTTAGTACCTTCTCCTTTTTATTGACGTATTTTTTGTTCCATAGTTATTAATTATCAAAAAGAATCTTGCTTATTTAAATTGTGAATCTCAAAAAGCAATTTTCGCCCAGTATAACTTAAAGGAAAAGAAAAGGCAAGTGAAAAATAAAAATATACACTACAAAATCAAAAAAATATCATTTGAAACTTAAAACATATAAAAAAGAAAATAGATTGCAATAAAAAACATAAAAATGAATAATATAAATACAAATAAATTCAAAAATATTATTTAGATTAGTATAATGAATCAAAAAATGAATTATATAAAACATTTAAATTCATAAAAGAAATGTGTGGAAAAATATGGAAAAGAAAGCGAAAAGAAAGTGGGAATTCAGTGTGCGATTGGCTTGATATTTCATAAAAGTTACATTCCTCAACAAGTACCGAAGAATTGGCTGAGGCATTATTTGTTTCCAGAACTGCGATATCGAAATGGGAATCTGGAGTTTCCCATAGTTAAAGATACTATACTAAATATAACTAATCCACGCTTATACATCATTTGCTACAACAAAGTATCAGTCTGATTTTCAGAAGAAAGAATAGATAATTTTCTATTTGATGTTGACAATAAAGTTTCAGTCATATATAATAACACAATAAATAGAAAAAATTCTATGTAAAGGAGGCGGGCGATTTGGAACAGATTTATATTGATACTGCAAAAATACTAAAGGCGATTTCTGATCCGAAACGCTTACGCATTGTGGATATGCTTTCCTGCGGAGAGTTGTGCGCCTGCAAAATCCTTGAAGCATTCCATATCACTCAGCCAACGCTTTCCCACGATATGCGAGTGCTGAGTGAGGCCGGGATTGTAAATGACCGGCGCGAAGGTAAGAACATTTTCTATTCGCTCAACAGGGAACGCCTTACTGAATTTGAAAATACTTTACACGGAATCACAACCTTGAAAGCGAACTGTATTTGCCATTCAGGAGAACGGTGCAAATGAAAAGATACCGATGCTTATGATACTGTAACATCCTGGCATCGGTTTTCATATAATCAAAAGATAGAAAAATTTCTATTATTCAATTTAAGGAGGACTATCTATGAAAACCATAAAAATCTTTGAACCTGCCATGTGCTGTCTCACAGGACTTTGCGGTGTAAGCGTTGACCCCGAACTGCTCCGCATTTCTACAGTACTGAATACCCTGAAACAGAATGGTATCGAGATACAGCGGTTCAACTTGACCAGCGCCCCGATGGAGTTTGTGAAGAATAAGGCTGTCACCGAGTATTTGCAGAAGTTTGGCCCAGATAAGCTGCCGGTTGTGCTGGTTGATGACTTCATTGTAATTGCTGGGCGCTATCCAACTAACGAGGAATTTACAAGCTGGTTGGAATTGTCCGCTGATATTCTGGGCGTTTCCTGTTGTGAGAATGATACGCCTTGCTGTTTCGGTACACCTGTGTCCACGAGCTGCTGCGGAGAGGAGATAGAAACTGAGAGCTGCTGTTGTGGAGATAACCCTGCCACTGACGGATGCTGCACCGACGATTGTTGTGCCGACGGTGTTGTTCCCGATGGTTCCTGCACTGACGACTGCTGCTCTGATGAACATGCCCCAGAGGGATGCTTCACAAATGGATGCTGCTGATTTCATCCAGAAAGGAAACTGCCCATGAATACATTTAATCCATTTGAAGTAACAAAGACTAAATATCTGTTTTTCACTGGCAAAGGTGGTGTGGGTAAAACGTCTGTTGCCTGTGCTACCGCCGTATCGCTGGCCGATCAGGGAAAAAAGGTTTTTCTTATCAGTACTGATCCGGCATCCAATTTGCAAGATGTGTTTGCTATGGAACTGACCAACAAAGGGGCACCTATATCTGCTGTTCCTAATCTGGTGGTAGCAAACCTTGATCCAATCCAGGCGGCGGCTGAGTACCGGGAAAGCGTGATTGCCCCTTATCGTGGTATCATCCCTGATTTGGTTATCGCTAATATGGAAGAACAGCTTTCTGGTTCTTGCACCATTGAAATCGCGGCTTTCAATGAGTTCTCCAACTTTCTCACTGACCCAGATGTGCAGCAGAAGTATGACCATATCATTTTTGATACAGCCCCAACGGGCCATACTCTGCGGATGCTCCAGCTTCCCTCTGCGTGGAGCAACTTTATCAGCGAAAGCACCCACGGTGCCTCTTGCCTCGGACAGCTCTCCGGCCTGGAAAGTAAAAAGGCGGTCTATAAAGAGGCAGTTGAGATGCTGGCCGATGGGGAGCACACAACGCTCGTTCTTGTGACCCGCCCGGAGGATGCCCCTCTGAAAGAAGCACAGCGGGCGTCTATGGAGCTTGCAACCCTTGGCGTGAACAATCAAATCCTTGTGGTGAATGGTGTTCTGCTTCAGAGTGACGATGCCATTTCCCAAAAGCTGTACCAGAAGCAGCGGGCGGCACTGAACGCTATTCCCGAAGGGTTAAGGATGCTCCCCGCTTATCAAATACCATTACGAGCCTACAACATCACTGGCCTTGAAAATGTACGTTCCCTGTTGCGGGAAGATCGGCAGGAGGTAAAAGCAGAGGCTCCCTATATAGATAATTTTTATAGGCTGCACGATGTTGTTGACTCCATTGACAAAGCTGGGCGAAAAGTCATTTTCACAATGGGCAAAGGAGGTGTGGGCAAAACCACCGTTGCCGCTGCTATTGCCCTGGGGCTGACGCAGAAAGGGAAAAAGGTGCATCTGACCACCACGGATCCTGCTGCTCATCTGAAATTCGTGCTGGAACAGGCAGACAACCTTACCATGAGCCATATTGACGAACACGATGAACTGAAAAAATATCAAGAGGAAGTGTTGTCCAAAGCAAGAGAAAACGGACTGTCTGGGGAAGATATTGCCTATATTGAGGAAGATTTGCGTTCCCCTTGTACACAGGAAATCGCTGTGTTCCGGGCATTTGCAGAAATCGTGGAGAAGGCAGACGACCAAATCGTTGTCATTGATACGGCCCCCACTGGTCACACACTGCTTCTGCTGGAATCTACCGAAAGCTATGACAAGGAGATACAGCGAACCAAAGGTGAAACGCCGGAATCTGTCAAGCGACTGCTGCCCCGGCTGAAAAGCGAGGAAACAGAGGTTGTTATCGTAGCCTTGCCGGAGGCGACCCCTGTCTATGAAGCCCTGCGGCTGGAGAATGATTTGGGGCGAGCGCAGATTGCGGCTAACTGGTGGATCATCAATCAGTCTTTCTACCAGGCGGGAACCACAAACGCCCTGCTGAAAGCGAAAGCCAGCAACGAAGTGGAGTGGATCAACCGGATTGACCAGCACACAGGAGGTAAATTTGCCCTGATTGCATGGAGTGCTGACCAAATCAAGGGTGATAAGCTCCTGGAGCTGTGAGGGGAAAACTATGAGCGAAAGACTAAAAGTTGCATTTATATGTGTTCACAATTCCTGTTGCAGTCAGATAGCGGAGGCATTAGGTAAACATTTTGCCGCTGATGTGTTTGAAAGCTATTCTGCTGGAAGTGAAACCAAACCGCAGATCAATCATGATGCTGTCCGACTGATGAAAGACATTTATGGGATTGATATGGAACAGTCGCAGTACAGCAAAACCTTTGACAGCATTCCGGAACCCGATATTTCCATTTCGATGGGGTGTGATGTTGGCTGTCCCTATATTGGCAGAGCCTTTGATGATAATTGGGGGCTAAATGACCCGACAGGTCAATCGGATGCAGTCTTCCGGGAAACGATTAATCAAATCGAGCAACATATTAAACAGCTAAAAATGCAAATCCAAGGAGATGTTTACCATGAGAAAAGAGGCTGATCCGGGAATCAATTTCTTTCAACGGTATCTGACAATATGGGTGTTACTGTGTATGGTGGTGGGTGTGCTTCTGGGGGCATTTTGCCCCGGGGCTCCCGGAGCTGCTGGCCCGCTTTGAATATGCCCGCATTTCAATCCCAATGGCACTTCTTATTTGGATAATGATTTACCCAATGATACTGAAAGTTGGTTTCCAGAGCATCCGCAATGTAGGTGTTATCCTCGCCGTTGTCCCCTGTTTTACAGCTTTGATGATGCATATTTTCTTTCGTGGAGAAGAAAAACTTCAGTGGAACTTTTCCCCCTTATTCTTCAGTCTCTTATGGGTATATTCTTTCAATAACTGATATACTACAGCGGTTAATGGGATAAAGAAGATCATTCCGATCACCCCAAAAAGGTCCCCTCCGATCAATACCGCAACTAATGTCCAGAGAGGTGCAAGTCCCACGGAACCGCCAACCACATTCGGATAGATAAACTGGTTTTCAATGAACTGAACAACCTGATAGACTACAAAACTGATGAGAGCCTGCACCGGATTGACCAGAAGAACCAGAAGCACACCGATAAAACAGGCGCAGAATGCCCCTATGTAAGGGATAAAAGAGAGCACACCGGTAAGCAGAGCAATCAGACTGGCATATGGTATTTTAAAAATCCAGAAAGCAATAAAAATCATGAATCCCAGAATAATAGCCTCAATACACTGTCCGGACAAAAATTTTGAATAAGTATCGTTGATCAGGTTTGCGACATAACAGACCCTTTCAGCAACTTTTTTCTTTGTATGAGCATAAAGGAGCATCTTGCATTGTCTTGCCAGAGTTTTTCTGCCTAAAAGAACGTATATTGCGATTACCAGGGCAAAACCGCAGGTCACAAAAACATTAATGGTCGAAGATGCGATTCCGACGGCAGAATTTAAGAGGCTACCGGCTCCCGTGAGTACATTTTTAAATAAATTTTCAAAATCAATGCCGGAAAGCTGCTGGTCAATCCAGGTGGTATCGACACCAAATTGTCCCAGTTTTGCAATCCACTCCGGACTTTTTACAGCAATGATGGTATAGATGCTTCGCACGGAAGAAACAATCTCCGGAATGATCATCGTGCAGATGAGGATTATGATCAAAATGATACATCCGATTGTAGAAAGAAGGCTGAGAGTGGAAATCATGCCATCGCTTGGTTTGCGTTTTGCTTTCTGAAAAAGCCGGCGATAAAGATTTTCAAAACCGGACATTGGCACATTAAGAACAAAGGCGATAATCAGTCCGCTGATAATCGGAAGAAAAATGCCAAAGAGTCCTTTTGAGAAAGCGATAATATCAGAATAATTCATTAAAGCTGCATAGAGAAAGACGCCAAACGCAATCAAAATCATGTTTTGTTTCATTTTACTATTCATATATTAATTCACGTCCTTTATAGTTTTCTTTGTATTATTACAGATATAACAAAAAAAATCAACCATTGGGTGTTTTTTGGATTTTTTGATTTTTATCGGGTCTTCATTGACAAAAAAACACCTTATAGTATAATACTATAAGATGAAAAGAACAAAAATAGTATGCCATAAGATGTCGGTTAAGACGAATAGAATTGTGGTCAGAGGAAAGAAGAAGAGGATATTATAAGATGGAAAAGATTATATTGACAGGTGACAGACCAACCGGAAGACTGCATGTGGGTCATTATGTTGGATCATTGAGAAGAAGAGTGGAATTACAGGAATCCGGGGAATATGACAAAATATTTATCATGATTGCAGATGCGCAGGCTTTGACAGATAACGCAGATAATCCGGAGAAAGTTCGACAGAATATCATGGAGGTTGCTCTCGATTATCTGGCTTGCGGTCTGGATCCGGAGAAGTCCACACTTTTTATTCAGTCCATGGTACCGGAATTGACAGAACTCACTTTTTATTATGCAAACTTAGTGACAGTCTCCCGTCTACAGCGTAACCCGACGGTGAAGTCCGAGATTAAGATGCGTAATTTTGAAGCCAGTATTCCAGTCGGATTCTTTACCTATCCAATCAGTCAGGCAGCAGATATTACGGCATTTAAGGCAACGACAGTTCCTGCCGGAGAAGATCAGATGCCAATGATCGAACAGTGTAAGGAAATCGTTCATAAATTTAACAGTGTTTATGGAGAGACTCTGGTAGATCCAAAGATTCTTTTGCCGGATAACAAGGCATGTATGAGACTACCTGGTATTGACGGTAAGGCAAAGATGAGCAAGTCCCTTGGCAACTGTATCTACTTATCCGATACAGAGCAGGAAGTGAAGAAGAAAGTAATGTCTATGTTTACAGATCCGAATCACCTTCGTATCGAAGATCCGGGTCAGGTGGAAGGTAATCCGGTATTTATTTATCTGGATGCATTCTGTAAAGACGAATATTTTGCAGAATTCCTGCCGGAATATCAGAATCTTCAGGAATTAAAAGATCACTATCAGAGAGGTGGTCTCGGCGATGTGAAGGTGAAGAAGTTCTTAAATAAGGTTCTTCAGTCAGAACTGGAGCCAATTCGTCAGAGAAGAAAAGAATGGGAGAAAGATATCCCGGCTGTTTATGAGATTCTTCGAAAAGGAAGTATCGAAGCAGAAGCAGTGGCAGCTGAGACCTTGAGAGATGTCAAAGCAGCCATGAGAATCAATTACTTTGACAACGATGAGATGATTAAAGAACAGATGGCAAAATATAAATAGACTATTTTAGTTATCAGATGGCGTCGCAGTAACGGATCTTACCCCGTAACTGTCGACGTCATTTTTCTGCGCATTTTTCTTGCAGGACATAGCCTACGGAAACAAAAACAGCCCTTTTTTTGTGTCTATTTTATGAATTGTATTGACAATTCCTATGATTGGCATATAATAACTAATGCAAAGATAGTTCACGTATGAACAATTTCGTAATAAACAATTTCCTGGTGAACTTTTTTGGAAAGGAGGTTTTTGTGAAAAGAGAAGAAACCGTCGGGTTTACGATAAAAACCTTAAATAAAATAATAGTAAGAAAAGAAATGGCAGCCATGGAAGCTGCACAGCTTGAACAGATTCCACCAATTCATGGTTGGGTAATCGGATATCTTTATGATAATCGGGAGAAAGAGATTTTTCAGAAAGATCTGGAATCTACTTTTTGTATTGCCAGATCTACCGTAACCAAAATTGTCAAAGAGATGGAAAAAAATGGGTATATCAGACGTGTGGCTGTCGACAGGGACTGTCGTTTAAAAAAATTGGTACTTACCAAAAAGGGAGAGGAGTCCCACAGAACAGTCATTACGAATATTCAAAAGATTGAGGAAAATCTTTGCCAGGGGATAGATCCTTCTGAAAAAGAAATCTTTTTCAAGGTAGCCGGTCAACTTCGGGATAACCTTCAAAAAGATTGTGTAAATCTGAATGACTGTTCCTGTACTTTTCATAATTCAGAAAAAACAAAATAGTATAAAAAAGACAGAAAGGATGTGGATTTATGTTAAAGACATTAGGGGCGCAGGTGAAGGAGTTTAAAACAGCTTCCATCCTGACTCCGATTTTTATGATTCTGGAAGTCGTCATGGAAATGATTATTCCTTTACTGATGGCTTCGATTATTGACGATGGCGTGGAAAAAGGAGATATCCATCACATTTATATTGTTGGAATCTGGATGGTTGTGGCAGCCGGATTCGGCCTTTTTTGTGGATTGATGGGAGGTAAATTTGGTGCGAAGGCTTCCACAGGATTTGCGAGAAACTTGAGAAAAGCTATGTTTGAGAACATTCAGACATTTTCTTTTTCTAACATTGATAAATTTAGCACGGCAAGTCTTGTAACCAGAATGACAACAGATGTGACCAATCTGCAGAATGCCTATCAGATGCTTCTTCGTATGTGCGTTCGTGCACCTTTTAGCTTGATCATTGCCATGGCAATGTCCTTTATGGTAAATGTGAAACTGGCATCCATTTATCTGCTGGCAGTTTGTGGGCTGGGTTTGGTTTTGGCATTTATCATTGCAAAAGCCATGAGATATTTTCAAGAAATGTTCCATAAATATGACGATGTCAATGCAAGCGTACAGGAAAATGTTTCTGCCATTCGTGTGGTAAAGGCTTATGTACGGGAGGATTATGAGAAAAAACGTTTTCGGAAAGCCAATGAAGCCTTGTATTATCTTGGAAAACGTGCAGAAAGAATCGTTTCCCTCAATATGCCGCTCATGATGTTTACCGTATATTCCTGTATTCTTGGAATCTGTTGGCTTGGGGCAAAGATGATTGTTCAATCTGTTCTTACAACCGGTGAATTGATGATGCTTCTAACCTATTGTATGAACATTCTCATGAGCCTTATGATGCTCTCCATGGTTTTTGTTATGTTATCTATGAGTGTGGCAAGTGCAGAGCGTGTGACAGAAGTGTTAAATGAAAAAGCAGATATTGTCAATCCAGAAAATCCGGTTTACGAAGTGAAAGATGGAAGTATTGAATTTGATCATGTTTCCTTCAGCTACAATAAAAACAGTGAAAAACAGGTTCTTCACGATGTGAATCTTTCAATCAAAGAAGGGGAGACCATCGGTATTTTGGGAGGAACCGGAAGTTCCAAATCCAGTCTGGTTAATCTGATCAGCCGTTTATATGATGTGACGGAAGGTTCTCTTCGTGTTGGTGGAAGAGATGTCAGAGAATATGATCTGGAAACTCTTCGTGATGAAGTATCGGTGGTTCTTCAGAAAAATGTGTTATTTTCCGGCACGATTCTTGATAACCTGCGATGGGGAGATAAAGAAGCATCGCTGGAAGAATGCAAAAGAGCTTGTAAGTTAGCCTGTGCCGATGAATTTATTGAAAAGATGCCGGATGGTTACGAAACTTATATTGAACAGGGCGGTACCAACGTCTCCGGTGGTCAGAAACAGCGTCTTTGCATTGCCAGAGCCTTGCTGAAGAAACCGAAGATTCTGATTCTGGATGACAGTACCAGTGCAGTGGATACGGCCACAGATGCCAAAATCAGAGAGGCTTTTGCTAAAGAAATTCCAAATACGACAAAATTAATTATCGCCCAGAGAATTTCCAGTGTTCAGGATGCCGACCGCATTATTGTCTTAAATAATGGGAAAATCAATGGATTTGGTACTCACGAAGAACTTATGGAACATAATGAGATTTACAGAGAGGTTTATGAGTCTCAGACCAGTGGCGGTGGAGACTTTGATGAGAACGGAGGTGAAGAATAATGGCGGGAATGAAAGGACCGGGAGGACATAAAGGTTCGATGGGACCCCGTCCTAAACTGGATAATCCGGGAAAACTGTTAAAACGCCTGATGCAGTATGTGATGAAAAGATATGGATTTGCGTATGGCTTTGTGATTGTCTGTATTTTTGTCAGTGTTCTTGCCAATGTGCAGGGAACTATGTTCATGCAGACATTGATTGACAGTTATATTCTTCCGATGCTCAAAAGCGGTGGAACGGACTTTTCTGCTCTTTCTGCTGCAATTTTAAGAGTGGCAGGATTATATGCCGTAGGTGTTTTGTCTGCATTATTACAGTCTCAGATCATGGTTTATATCACACAGGGAACTTTAAAAGATCTCCGTGAAGATATATTCAACCATATGCAGGATCTCCCTGTCAAATATTTTGACACACATGCCCACGGAGACATCATGTCGGTGTATACCAATGATATCGATACTCTTCGTCAGATGATTTCCCAGAGTGTCCCACAGATTTTCAACAGCGGAATTACCCTCATTAGTGTTCTTATCTGTATGATTCGTTTAAATATTCCACTGACAGTGATTACTCTTTGCATGGTAGGAGTGATGATCTTTTTCTCAAAAAAACTTGCTGGACAGAGTAGTAAATATTTCCTGGCACAGCAGAGAGACCTCGGTAAAGTTAACGGTTTTATCGAGGAAATGATGCAGGGACAGAAAGTGGTGAAAGTGTTCTGTCGGGAAGAGGAAAATATTAAGCGATTCAATGAATTAAATGATGAGCTTTTTGTCAGTGCCGATAATGCCAATAAATATGCCAATATGGCTATGCCTGTCAATGCCCAGATTGGAAATATCAGTTATGTTATTATCGCTATTGTGGGTGGTATCCTTGCCATTCATGGTATCGGCGGTTTCACCCTTGGTGGACTGGCCAGCTTCCTGACTTTCAATAAGAGTTTTAACATGCCAATCAACCAGCTCAGCCAGCAGGTGAACTTCATTGCCATGGCTCTCGCAGGAACCAATCGAATATTCAGTCTTTTGGATGAAAAACCGGAAATGGATGAAGGATATGTCGCTTTGGTAGATGCCACACTGGATGAAAAAGGCGACATCCATGAAGCAGATCATCATACTGGTATTTGGGCATGGAAGCATTACCATAAAGCAGATGACACGACAACTTATACAGAATTAAAGGGAGATGTCGAATTCCTTGGAGTTGATTTCGGATACGATGAGAAGAAAATGGTTCTTCATGATATCAAAATGTTTGCGACTCCAGGACAAAAAATCGCCTTTGTCGGTTCCACTGGAGCCGGGAAGACGACCATTACCAATCTGATCAATCGTTTTTATGATATTCAGGATGGAAAAATTCGCTATGATGGCATCAACATCAATAAGATCAAAAAAGGAGATCTCAGACATTCTCTCGGAATGGTGCTGCAGGATACTCATTTGTTTACCGCATCGGTAAAAGATAACATCCGCTACGGAAAGCTGGATGCGACTGACGAAGAAGTCATTGCGGCAGCAAAACTGGCTAATGCCGACGATTTTATCCGCCGGCTTCCAGATGGTTACGATACGATTCTGACCGGAGACGGAGCTAACCTTAGCCAGGGACAGCGTCAGCTCTTATCCATTGCCAGAGCTGCGATTGCCGATCCACCGGTATTGATTCTTGACGAAGCTACTAGCTCCATTGATACCAGAACAGAAAAGATTGTTCAGGAAGGTATGGATAGATTGATGAAAGGAAGAACCACCTTCGTCATTGCCCACAGACTTTCTACTGTCAAAAACAGTGATTGTATCATGGTTCTTGAGCAGGGAAGAATTATCGAGAGAGGTTCTCATGACGAGCTCATCGAACAAAAAGGACGGTACTATCAGCTGTATACCGGTAAGAAAGCAGTTGAGAAAGCAGAAGCATAGGGAAAGAATACAAAGAAATCCATTGGATCGCATGAAAGATACATGCGAATCAATGGATTTTCTTTTTATGTATTATATTTTTTTTATGATTTGAGAAAATATCTATGCTGTTTGTTTTGCATCAGATTTCTCTGTCAGTTTTTTGATTCCCTGAATTGCAACAATGACACCAAGAAGAAGTAACAATACAGCAAAGACAAGCTGTAAAGTATTTCCAAGACTTAATCCTGTTGTTGTAAGAGCACCGCTTAATTTGACGATGGTCATGGTAAGAGCGGTAAAAGTAACAGCCATCATGAAGAACATTGGAATCCAGAGCATCACACCCTGACGTTTTGTCTTCTTTAAGAATACAGCACAGGCAACGAGGGCAAGTACAGAAAGAAGCTGGTTTGCGGAACCGAATAATGGCCAGATTTCTGCATAACCTACTTTGGCAAGAAGGAATGCAAGAACCAGGGTGAGGACGGTTGCAAAATACTTGTTGGTTGCAACTTTAGTAATTGGATTCATATGTTCCATATCAGTATCATCGTCGATGAAGAATTCCTGGAAGGAAAGTCTTCCAACGCGGGCAACGGAATCCAGAGAGGTTAGTGCAAAGGCAGATACCGCCAGATTGATCAGGGTAAATACAAGATTATATGGCAGTCCGGCAGCGGTCAGGAAGTTCGCGATGGCACCGGCAAAAATCTGAGGTTGTGTGGTAAGACCCTGAGCAGCGGCTTCCCCTTTTGCAAAAGAAGCAACAGCAATCAGTGCGATAACAGCGAGCATACTTTCCATTAACATAGCGCCGAAAGAAACTGGTAACATGTTTTTCTCATTTTTAATCTGTTTTGATGCAGTTCCGGAAGAAACCAGGGAGTGGAAACCGGATACGGCACCGCAGGCAATCGTAACAAATAAAATTGGGAATAAGTACTGTCCATCTACATTAAAACCGGTAAATGCCTCCAGGTTACAGGATGGGTTGGATACAAAGATTCCGATGATGGCACCTGCAATCATGAAAATCAGCAGATAACTATTCAGATAATCACGAGGCTGTAAAAGTGCCCATACAGGAGCAACACAAGCAATCATGATATAGATGAAAATAATAATATGCCAGGTTTCTCTTGTAAGGAAAATCGGGAAATGAAGTCCCAGAGCAACGGCAGCTACAAGCATGATGAGAGCAATAGCTGTGTTGACCCATTTGTTCAGTTTTGCATATTTTAAAATCATACCTAACGCAACGGCTTCCACGATAAATAAAATAGATGTTGTTGCAACTGCACCGTTGGCAACTACTTTGGAGATGGCGCCAGATTCATCAGCAACAAATCCATTAAAAGTACCGGCAACAACATCAGCAAAAGCAGCAATAACCAGAATACAGAAGAGCCAGCAGAATAATAAGAACAATTTCTTACCTACTTTACCGATATATTCTTCGATGATGTATCCGATTGTACGACCCTTGTTTTTAACAGAAGCGTACATGGAAGCAAAATCCTGTACTGCTCCAAAAAATACACCGCCGACAAGAATCCAGAGAAGAACAGGGAGCCAACCGAAGATAGCCGCCTGAATTGGTCCATTGATCGGGCCGGCACCGGCAATGGATGCAAACTGATGACCAAATACTACGTTTGTATCCGCAGGCACATAGTCTACACCGTCTTCCAACTCATAAGCCGGAGTTTTTGCGTTGGGATCAATGCCCCATTTTTTTTGTAGATATCGACCATACAGGAGGTAAGCTCCTCCTAAAACTACAATGGCGATAACCATCATTAAAATACCATTCATAATAATACCTCTTTTCTATAATGTTGTTTTGTTTTACCACTTCACAACATAAAAATCAAGAAAATGAATGACTAAAATTTGTAAAAAGAAAACATTTTTTTTGTGAATTATTAATAAATTCTTACATTTTGCAAAACAAAAGAAAGAATTTGTTTGGTCTTATCTTGATAGATACGCAGAAAAAACTTCTTTTCTAAATGATTTCCGTTTAGCAGATTGTGTGGTAAAAGGAATTGTTATTCTTCGGATTAATGATATAATGGTAAAAAACAAAGAAATACTTAACAAAGAAATGTAAATTGGAGAATAAAATGTCATTTGCAGGAATATTCAGAGCAAAAAACGGAATCGCCGCCGTGGTGGATTCTAAAGGGTCGATTAACAGGTCGGGAAATCTGGAGGAGGATATCGGACGTAATCCCGAAAAACTTTTTCCTTTATCAGATGGAGTGGCGGTCTGTTATGGATGCAACCAGATTTTGGTACAGAATCGAAGTAAGCTCTTTTCCACTACAGTCAATGTGGAAGATTTTATTTATGAATATGTGAGAACCCATCAGACACTGGATGCTGCATTTTTTGAAATGATTCAGATAAAAATGGGGACGAATCCCGACAACAGAGAACCGATTTTATTTATTGTCGGAAGAAAATTGTGGGCCGGAAACTATCGTATCGAATATCACAAAATCGGATATGATTACCTTGCCATGAAGGTAGGCGATGAGAACGAATATGCCTTTACCGGAGGCGTGGATGTGTACACACAGGCATTTGGGCGTATGGATTTTCGTCCTTATCTTCACGATGTTGAAGAACTTCGGAAAAATGTGGTAGAAAAACTGCAGGAATGCATCGATTTCTATGAACATACTTTATCCTACAATCCGGTAGGCAGACCGGTAAAATCCTTTATAGTAAGATAAATGGGCTGTGACTCACAAAAGAAAAGCCGGGTTTTCACAGCAAAAGCCCGACTTTGGGAGTAAATATTTTATTTCAGACATTCATACAGGATTTCAATCGCTTTTTCAATGTGTTCCGGTTCCACGGAAGAGTAATTCATAATAAACGTATGCTCCACAGAAGCGGGAGGATTTCGGTAATACTGTGACAGACAGGTTATTTTAATATCTTTTTCCAGAGCCCGTGCAATGATTACTTCGTCTGGAATCTCTGTTTTAATCTTTACAAGAAAATGAAGTCCTGAATCTTCTTCCGTAATGGAAACGAGAGAGGATAAGGGGCTTTTTTTAATGGCATCCAATAAAATATCTCTCTGTTTATGGTAATAATTTCTCATGCGATTGATATGTTTTTCAAAATATCCTTCTTCGATAAAACGCATTAGGGCAAACTGCTCGAAATTTGAAACCGTACAGGAATAAAAGCTCATCTGTTCCAGGAAACGATTAGCAAGAGAAGGAGGCAGAACCATGTAACTGATTCGCATGGTAGAAGTCAGACTCTTGGAAAATGTATTGATATAAATAACTTTTTCCATGATATCAATGCTCTGAAGAGCGGGAATCGGCTTGCCGGTCAGTCTGAACTCACTGTCATAATCATCCTCAATGATATAACGGGAATCTGACTTGGCAGCCCAGCTTAACAGCTCATATCGTCGGCTGATCGGAGTGATGATTCCTGTCGGAAAATGGTGAGATGGGGAGATATGTACCACATCTGCCTGACTTTCTTCTAGTTGTTCTACAAGGACGCCCTGCTGATCCATATCTACCAGGTGACATTTCACATGATAACTGTTATAAATCTGGGCAATTTTCTCATAGCCGGGATTTTCAATGGCATAAACCTTGTCAAAACCCAGAAGTTGTATGAGAAGTCCGTAGAGATATTCAGTTCCAGCCCCCACAAAAATCTGTTCCGGCTGAACGTGAATCCCTCGAAATTGTTCCAAATGACCTGCGATTGCCTTACGAAGTCCCATGATTCCTCCGCAGGGTGGTTTGGTCATCAGTTCTGTATTTTTTTCATATAAAGTTTCCCGCATGAGCTTGGCCCAGACAGAAAAGGGAAAATTCTCCGGTCTTGTCTGATTGCTGGAAAAATCGGCATAATAAGAAGAAGGCCCGGAGTGGGAAATGACATCATTGGAAGGCAGATCATTTTTGGGAGAAAAATTACTGGAAAAATCAGCAACATAGTATCCTTTTTTTGCAATGGAATAAATATATCCTTCTGATAAAAGCTGAGCATACGCATTTTCCACAGTGATCGTGCTGACACCGAGATTTCCCGCAAAACTCCGTTTGGATGGGAGTTTGGTACCGGCAGACAGTGTTCCACTTAAAATATCGTTTTTGATACATTTATATAAATGTTCGTAAAGGGAATCGCCACCCAGATCATTAAAAGAATAAGTTAACATAATGCTGCCTCCGTGTTGTAAACATAATTATATACATTATACTTGATTTCCATTTTTTTTCAACCATCATTCATTAAGATTCCCCAAGATGATTCATGATATTTTTGGGACTATTGATTAAAATAAAAATGAATTCTTTCCTTTTTTATGATATGATACCTCTAAAAGGAGGCATTTACAGTTTGTGCAAGCTGGGGTTATGTCGAAAGAAAAAAGTGGAGGAGAGAATGGACAGGAATCAGATAAAAAAGGTGTATCATTCCCAATATATCAAATTATATGATATGGAATATAAAGAAGGATCCCATTATTTATGTGCCAGTAGAAGGGAAGAAGAGCGTCTTCCGGCAACAATGCCAAAAGAGGCTTATCAGAATCTTCTTCCTGATGCAGTCAGCTGTGTGGTCGTGTTAAATATTAAAGGAGAGGAACCGAAACTTCTTCTTAATTGGGAATATCGTTATCCGGCAGGTCAGTATCTGTTAAGTGTGCCGGCGGGACTCATTGATCCGAAAGACTGGGATAATCCCAATGCCTTACAAGACACGGCAATCCGCGAGTTGAAAGAGGAGACGGGAATTAATGTAATGGAGGGTGATGAAGTCTCCGTAATCAATCCGTTTGTATTTTCCACACCGGGAATGACCGACGAGGGAAATGCTCTGGTATACATTTCCATTAACAGAGATACCATGCCGGAACTTACCCAGAGTGGTGCCGAAGGTTCGGAACAATTTGACGGATTTAAGATTATTGATAAAAAGCAGGCAGAGATGTATCTGACAACAGGAAGAGATGAACATGGAATCTATTATCCGATTTATACATGGGCAGCACTGATGTTTTTTATGGGGGTACCATCAGAGTGCTGATGAAATATGAGCCAGGAGGAAAGATTGGCTGATATTTGAGACAATCGGAAACAGGATGATTGGGGGAGGTAAGAATATGCGGAAAATTTAGATCTCGCTCATGCCATTGATTTGTATGTGGCAGAGGCAGATGTGGTGGGGATCGTGCTCAGTGCAACGGAACCGTATTCCCTGTATCCACCAAATGTCACACCCCTTGGCAATCAGGACGAGATTGTAGATTTTTTAGAGGAAGAGCATGAGACATGTCCGATTGGACAGGTGATGGAAAAAATGCATCGGGAATCTTTTGGCAAGCTGTCAGAATTAAAACCGTATCATCTTCAATAAAAAAGATAACGTCCTCAGATATCTTTTCTGAGGACGTCGTTATCTTTGATATTAGATTAATTATCATAACAATAGGCAGCGGCATTACAGCCGTATTCCCAGAAAGAATTGCTGCTGTCATATTCTGAGATTTTTACAGTGCCTGCTTTCTGAGAAGCATGGAGAACTTTTCCGTTACCAAGATAGATACCCACGTGATTATCGGAAGACAGGTGATAAACCAGATCGCCAGGTGTAGCGTCTGTGATTTTATCAATAGAATACAGATAATTACTCATGTTGTCCGATTGGGAAACCGTAGTATTGCCGATATATTTGCTGGTTGCACTTAAAAAGGCATCACGAACCAGACTGGAACAATCAGCGTAGCCTTCGGTATCACGAAGTGCCTGACTGTAGGTATCGCCCAGATGATTCTTTCCATAGGAGATGGCTCCGGAGCGATAGTCAGAAATCACCTCTGATTTGGATGGTTGTTTTGTGTGTTCTGTTTCTTTCTTTTCGCCAAGATAAATGGAAAAGATATAACCGCGCTGTCCATCGGCTGTTTCCACTTTAGTCCAGTTGCCTTTTTGGCCCAGAATGGTGACAGAATCGCCGGTATTTAGAACTGCTTTTACTTTGCAGGAATCGTTGGCCTTTTTTCTGAGATTGACTTCTGTACTGTTAACGTACGTTGTTTTTGGAGCAGAATCTGTAGAAGTAACATCATTATCAGTGGAAGAATCTTGTGAAGAAGTTTCCGGAGAATACTGATCGGAAAGATATTCTTTATAGATATAACCGGTTGTACCATCCACCGTTACCTGAATCCAGTTACCGCTCTTACCGGTTTTTGTGACGGCTGTTCCGGCTTCCACAGCAAAATACACCTCGGAAGAAGAGTCAGCACTGCTTCTTAAATTAACTCCATCCGTTGTATATAACTGTTTTGCAAAAGCTTCTGATGAGAAAACAGAAAAACTGAAAAGACAAATCAATATCCATGCTAAGAGATGCCGGATGATGGTATGTGATTGTTGAAATAAAGAATGGTACATATCGATTCACGCTCCTGTCATTTTTTGTTAGTATAGCACATTTTTCATAAAAAAACAGTGTCTTTGAACAAATAACATAAAATTTTTGATGTTTTTGAAAGAATGAAGGAAAAAATAATGCATAAAATAGTAATAAGAACAAATGGAAAGAAGGATAATATAAAATTGCTGGCATGGCTTCTGTTTTTAGGAATGAGTATATTATTTTTGTGGAGAAATCAGGAGGAAGCTTTTTGTGCTTCAGCTGTTTTGAGAAGACCGGAAGGATTTCTTGCCAATGGCGTAAATGACCAGATTGTCTTATCCTGGGAGCCGGTAAAAAAAGCAGATGGGTATGAGATTTTTGAAAAAACAGCCGGAGAGGATTCTTATAAGAAGATAAAAGTGACAGCATCGGTAAAGACGGTCTTATCTCACAAAACCAGAGGATCGCAATATAGCTATAAGGTTCGTGCTTACCGTCTGATATCCGGCAGGATAAAATATGGTGCTTTCAGCAAAATCTGTGAAACCGAAGTCGCAGAAAATAATGTCTCGACATTGAAAAATTTTCTGACCATTGCCCTGAAACCAGTTGGTTCTACCATGTATATCTGGGGTGGAGGATGGAACAAAGAAGATAACGGTGCTGGAGCGGATGCTCTGAGAATCGGAGTGAATCCTGCATGGAGAAGTTTTGCGGCCAGACAAACCTCTGCCTACAATTACAGGAATACCAGATTCAAAAGCGGATATGGATTGGATTGTTCCGGCTTTGTGGGGTGGACTGTCTATAATACCCTTCATACGAAAAAAGGAAAAGCAGGAGAAGGTTATGTGGATAAAGCGAAAAATCTGGCAAAAAATTATGCCCGTAATGGATGGGGAAGTTTCAAAAGAGCATCTCAGGTAAAAGAATATTGTGCCGGTGATATTATGTCTTCTTCCGGTCATGTATATATTGTGATCGGGGAATGTGTGGATGGAAGTGTGGTTCTGGTTCATTCCAGTCCGGCAGGAGTACAGATCTGTGGTACGACAACCCCTTCCGGAAAGAAGAATTCCAAAGCTGTTCGCCTGGCAAGGTCTGCTATGAAAAAATATTATCCTTCCTGGTACCGAAAATATCCTGACTGTGTCAGAAATACTTCTTATCTTAATGATTACAATCAATTCAGGTGGAGTGTGAAAGAAGGAGAAATCATGGAAGATTCGGATGGATACAGAAACAAATCGCCGAAATATATTCTGGAAGACTTGTTAAAGGGAAAATAATATGGGGAAACAAAAGTAGCGTTGCTGATTCTTGTCATGCAACGCTCGTTTTAAGTTGGAAAATAAATTCCCTGTCATAAAATACGGAAATAAAATATATTCCGTTCCCTGTCTTACGCCTTTGTAAGTTATTTAATTTTCTATAGTATACCACTGCGGAAGATAATTATCAAGTTTATATGCATAAAAAAACAAAGAGTTTGTGGTGATATTTATGCAAAATACACAATATTTCTTAATTTAATTATGAATTTTATACTTCCTTCAAAATGGGGGCTGTGTTATACTATAATAAATATGCACAGAAGCGAATGATAGAGATAATTGGAGGGTGTATGAAGCGGAGAGTAGAAGCACATGTGACCATGCAGAAAGTGGTTCCTAATGTGACGCAGGCATATCGCGAACTCTGGAAGATTCCGAAGGAACATCAGAGTGTTGGTTTTATGTCCTGTGATAATGAGGATGTCATGTGGCTGGCGATGGATGATGCCACAAAAAAGGCAAGAATCACGGCAGTTTATGCGGAGACGGTTTACGGAGGAGTGGATTATTCCTGGAGTAAGTTCGGAGGAGAGATTACAGCCGTGATTTCCGGAGAGACTGTTTCTGATGTGAAGAACGGTTTGCGTTATATGCAGGATTACATAGAGAATCGTGCTACAATCTATATGCTGGATGAAGAGGGAACGCTGGGTTATTATGCCGACTGGATTCCGCGTGCAGGCAAGTATTATCAGAGGATGCTTGGGGTGAAAGAAGGGGAATCCATTGCTTATCTTGTAAGCACTCCGGTGGAGAGT
The DNA here is from genome assembly GCA_028721415.1 of Lachnospiraceae bacterium. Classification (GTDB taxonomy): domain Bacteria; phylum Bacillota; class Clostridia; order Lachnospirales; family Lachnospiraceae; genus Anaerobutyricum. Next base: position 29,975 of record JAQYIU010000039.1, read on the forward strand.
ACGTATGCGCTGGATAAGGCATTGAAAGCCAGCAATACAAAGATAGCACAGTTATTTAATGCCCCGTCAAGAGTCAACACAGGCGGAGGAATTTTAGTAGGAACGGAATCAGCCTGTCGTGCGGCGGTGGAAGCCTTTGCCGAGGCAGTGGAGTATTGTGCATTTCATCCGATGGATTTGGAATAGGAGAAGAATACTATGGAAATAAAGAAAATGAAAACGAATATGCTCAGCCAGAAGATTATCGCCCATGTATCTGCTGAGTTTGCCAAAGCATACCATCTTCCGGAAGGGCACCAGAGCGTTGCTTTTTTCTCGGTAGATAATGATGATGTTGGATATCTGGCAGTGGATGATGCTACCAAAAAAGCAAATATCAAAGTCATCCATGCAGAAACCTTTTACGGCGGAACTACCTGCTCCTGGAGCAAGTATGGCGGCAGCGTATTTATCATGTTTTCCGGTCCGAAAGTGGCCGATGTGAAAAGCGGTCTGGCTTATGTCAAAGATTTTATTGATAATCGCTCACAGCTTTGTAATTTTGACGGAGATGAGGGAACTGCATTTTATGCGCAATGTATTCCGAGAGTGGGTAAATATTTCGGAGAGCTTTGTGGAATTGAAGAAGAAACCTCTTATGCATATCTCGTGGGAGGTCCGATTGAGACCAATTATGCATTGGATAAAGCATTAAAAGCAGGCGAAACACGAATTGTAAAATACTGGTATCCTCCATCACACGCCAATTCCAGCGGTGCAATTCTGGCAGGAACCGAATCTGCCTGTCGTGCGGCAACCATGGCTTTTGTAGATGGGCTTAGATATGCAACGGAGAATCCGATGGAAATTTAATCATAGACAGTATATCTGATTTTTGGAGCTGATCACAGATGTGATTAGCTCCTTTTTTCTAGTCGTTTCCTTATGTCAGAATTTATCTGGTAATAATACACAATATTTCGTTGAAATGATATGGTAAAAAAATAGAAAAATAGATTACATCGAGAAAAATACTTACGAAATCGGAAAAAAGTTGATAAACTAATAATAAAATCGGTTTCAATTGTAAACACACAGTATATTAAAAATATCTGATAAAGGAGGACGAATATGTTTGAAAAAGGTGAATATATTATTTACGGAAACAATGGAGTCTGTGAGGTGCAGGATTATATGTTGCCGGAAGAGGCTGGTGACCAGAGAATCTATTATGTTCTGGCTCCGGTTCGTTCCAAAGGCAGTACCATTTATTCTCCGGTGGATAACCAGAAAGTATTTATGCGAAGAGTGATGTCAAAAGAAGAAGCCAGAGAGCTAATTGACCGAATACCGGAATATGAGGATATTGAGATTCCGGAAGTAAGAAATCAGGAACAGCAATATAAAGAGATTCTTCAGAATTGTGATTGTACGGATTCTCTTCGCCTGATCAAAGCCCTTTATACAAGAAAAGAACAAAGGGAAACGGCGGGGCGAAAAATAACAGCAGTAGATGAGAAATATCTGTTTCTTGCGAAAGACAGCCTGTTAAATGAATTGGCGATTGTTCTGGAAATGGATGTGGATGACGTAGATCAAATGCTTGCAGAGAAAATGAAAGGTTTAGAAAATGCATGATTTTACCGGAAAAACAGAATTATCTTTATTTTTTCTGGACAATTCAAAAAAAATGTGCTAACATAGGCACATTAATTATATATTGCAATGCGATGACGAAGAGAAGTAGCGTGACTTATCGTTCCCAGTGAGTGGAGGATAGTGAGAACTCCGCAAAGTGAATTCACGTGAATAACACTTTACCAGCAGCAATCTGAAAGCGTGACAGATCGTGATTAGGTGCGCCGTAGCTGTGCGATAAACAGTTTAGTTTGATTTTGAGTGACTGCATATGTATCATTTTTGCAGTAATTCAGGTGGTACCGCGGATAGATGTCCGTCCTGAACCTATGGTTTGGGACGGACTTTTTTCGTGTACAACTGAAGCAAAGCGGAATCGAGATGCACGGCTTCAGGGAAATGTTAGAAAATGTAAGTTAAAGAGAGGAGATTATACATGAATACAGGAAACATTTATCGTGATGTGACACTGGATCACATCAGTGAACAGGATGTCGGAAAAACACTGCGTGTTGCAGGATGGGTAGAGAATATCCGTGACCATGGCGGAGTATCTTTTGTCGATCTTCGTGATATGTATGGTGTTTTACAGGTAGTTATGAGAGATACTTCTTTGTTGGATGGAATCAACAAGGAAGATTGTATTTCAGTAGAAGGTATTATGGAACACAGAGATGAGGAGACCTATAATCCGAAGATTCCTACAGGAACCATCGAGCTGGAGGCTCACAAAGTGGATATGCTTGGAAAAGTATACAAACAGCTTCCGTTTGAGATTATGACTTCCAAAGAGAATCATGAAAATGTTCGTCTGAAATATCGTTATCTTGACCTTCGTAATAAAAAAGTGAAGGATAATATGATTTTCCGTTCCAAAGTGATCAGTTTTCTGAGAGAAAAAATGACAGAGATGGGATTTTTGGAGATTCAAACTCCGATTTTATGTGCGTCTTCCCCGGAAGGTGCAAGAGATTACATTGTGCCATCCCGTAAATTCAAAGGAAAATTTTACGCATTGCCACAGGCACCACAGCAGTACAAACAGCTTCTGATGGTTTCTGGTTTTGATAAATATTTCCAGATTGCACCATGTTTCCGTGATGAAGATGCAAGAGCAGACCGTTCTCCGGGAGAGTTCTATCAGCTTGATTTTGAGATGAGCTTTGCAACACAGGAAGATGTGTTCCGTGTGGGTGAAGAAGTACTTACATCTACTTTTGAAAAATTTGCACCGGAAGGATATGAAGTGACAAAAGCACCGTACCCGGTGATCAGCTATAAGCAGGCAATGCTTGAGTATGGTACGGATAAACCGGACCTTCGAAATCCTCTTCGTATCATCGATGTTACTGATTTCTTCCAGCGTTGTACTTTTAAACCATTTCATGGAAAAACGGTTCGTGCCATCAAGGTTTCCGAGAAAATGTCCAAGGGTTTCCATGAAAAACTTCTGAAATTTGCCCAGTCTATCGGAATGGGAGGTCTCGGGTATCTTGAAGTAAAAGAAGATATGAGTTATAAAGGACCGATTGATAAATTTATTCCGGAAGAGATGAAAGGGGAAATCGCTGAGATGGCTGGCTTACAGGCAGGAGATACCATTTTCTTTATTGCAGATAAAGAAAAACAGGCAGCCATCTACGCTGGACAGATTCGTACAGAATTAGGTAATCGTCTGGATCTCTGTGAGAAAAATGCATATCGTTTCTGCTTTATCAATGACTTTCCGATGTTTGAATATGATGAAGAAGAGAAGAAGATTATCTTTACTCATAATCCATTCTCCATGCCACAGGGTGGTCTGGAATCCCTGAACACCATGAATCCGGAAGATATTCTGGCATATCAGTATGATATTGTATGTAATGGTGTGGAATTGTCATCCGGTGCAGTTCGAAATCATAATCTTGATATTATGGTTAAGGCTTTTGAAATTGCAGGATATACAGAAGATGATCTGAAAGAAAAATTCGGAGCACTCTATAATGCGTTCCAGTACGGTGCACCGCCACATGCCGGAATGGCACCTGGGGTTGACCGTATGATCATGCTTCTTCGCAATGAAGAAAATATTCGTGAAGTCATTCCGTTCCCAATGAATGGAAATGCACAGGATCTGATGTGTGGAGCACCAAATGAAGTGACAGAAATGCAGCTTCGTGAGGTTCATATTAAGGTCAGAAAATAAAAAAACTTGTATTTAGGGTTTTAGGCAGGCGATAGAAATATCGCCTGTAATTTTTTGCACAGCAATAGAAATGAAAAGACGGTTGTTTGATATGTGCGTAATAAAAATAATATTTTTGATATAAACGGTGTTTATATGAAAGAAAAAATGTATTTATTCGAAAGTAATATAAAACAAAAAGAAAAAGTGGAAAAAATAGGATTTTTTTCACAAATAGAATTTATTGTTGTAATTTTTACAAAAAACACACTTTTTTTTTACGAAAAGCAAGAAAAAACGGATGGTATATTATCAATAACAATAAATAACATTTACAAACAAAAGCTTTTTTTGGATAATATAAACATTATTTCATAAATATAAAAATAATTGAAAGGGGAACATTTATGGGAAATTTAATTTATCTTGCGCCAGTGCTGGGACTCTGTGCGCTGCTTTTTGCGTTCTATTTGATTAATAAAGTGTCAAAGCAGGATGCAGGTACAGACCGTATGAAAGAAATTGCAGCGTTCATTCATGAAGGTGCCAGTGCATTTTTAATGGCAGAGTACAAGATTCTCGTTGTGTTTGTTGCAGTGTTGTTTGTATTGATCGGAATTGGAATCGGAAGCTGGGTTACAGCAGGCGCATTCCTGGTTGGAGCATTATTCTCCACTATTGCCGGATATATCGGTATGAATGTTGCGACAAAAGCAAATGTACGCACTGCAGCGGCAGCAAAAGACAGTGGTATGAATAAGGCGCTTTCCATCTCTTTTTCCGGCGGTGCTGTTATGGGAATGTGTGTTGTTGGATTTGGTCTTTTAGGTGCCAGTGTGATTTATATCATCACAAAGAATCCGGACGTGCTCTCTGGTTTTTCTCTGGGAGCTTCTTCCATTGCTTTATTTGCCCGTGTTGGTGGCGGTATCTACACAAAGGCTGCTGACGTTGGTGCCGACCTTGTTGGTAAAGTTGAGGCTGGTATTCCGGAAGATGACCCTCGTAACCCGGCGGTTATCGCTGATAACGTAGGTGATAACGTAGGTGACGTTGCAGGTATGGGTGCTGACCTATTTGAATCTTATGTCGGATCTCTGGTATCTGCAGTAACATTGGGTGTTATCAATTATGCGGAAAATGGAGCGATTTTTCCACTGCTGATTGCTGCTCTGGGTATTCTTGCTTCGGTGATCGGATGTTTCTTTGTAAAAGGTGATGAGAACTCCAGCCCGCATAAAGCATTGAAACTTGGTAGTTATGCAGCCAGCGCTATCGTTGTTGTTGCTGTACTTATCTTAAGTAAAGTATTCTTTGGTTCTTTCAATCAGGCAATCGCTATCATCTTTGGTCTGGTTGTCGGTTTGCTGATCGGTGTTATCACAGAGATTTATACCTCCGGTGATTATCCATTTGTTAAGAAGATTGCACAGCAGTCTGAAACAGGTCCTGCAACAACTGTAATCAGTGGTATTGCTGTTGGTATGCAGTCTACAGCGATTCCGATCTTACTGATTTCAGTTGGCATTATCGGTGCTTACTTATTTGCAGGTTTATATGGTATTGCTCTTGCGGCAGTCGGAATGCTTTCTACAACTGGAATCACAGTTGCTGTTGATGCTTATGGTCCGATTGCAGATAATGCCGGTGGTATTGCAGAAATGTCTCATCTCCCATCCAAGGTTCGTAAGATCACGGATAAACTGGATGCCGTTGGTAATACAACAGCAGCTATGGGTAAGGGATTTGCAATTGGTTCTGCTGCACTTACCGCGCTGGCTCTGTTTGTATCTTATGCACAGGCTGTAGGTCTTTTTGCAGAAGGTATCAATCTTCTCGATTATAAAGTAATTGTTGGTCTTTTCATTGGTGGTATGCTTCCATTCCTCTTCTCAGCACTTACAATGGATTCTGTTTCCAAAGCTGCTTATAAGATGATTGAGGAAGTAAGAAGACAGTTCCGTACCATTCCTGGAATCCTGGAAGGAACAGGAAAGCCGGATTATACCTCCTGTGTTGCAATTTCTACACAGGCAGCCTTGAAAGAAATGCTTGTTCCGGGTATAATGGCAGTAATAGCTCCTCTGTTAGTAGGCGTTGTTTTAGGCCCTGCAGCTCTTGGTGGATTACTGGCAGGATCTCTGGTAACTGGTGTTATGATGGCGATTTTTATGTCCAACGCAGGTGGAGCATGGGACAATGCAAAGAAATATATTGAAGACGGTAATCACGGCGGAAAAGGAAGCGATGCTCATCACGCAGCTGTCGTTGGTGATACGGTTGGTGACCCATTTAAGGATACATCAGGTCCTTCCATTAACATCCTGATCAAATTGATGACTGTCGTTTCTCTTGTATTTGCACCACTGTTTTTGAAAATTGGCGGTTTGTTTTAATTGAAGGAGGAACTAATGAGCGAAAATTTTTCACATGATTTTGATACCATCGTTGAGCAGGCGAAGGCGATTGAAAAACCGGTTCGTGTTGTAATTGCCGGAGCAGACGTTGAGAATATTTTGCTTGGTGCATTTGATGCCCAGGCTGCTGGTTTTATTGAGCCGATCCTGGTTGGTAATCACAAAAAGATTACAGAGATGCTTGACAAACTCGGATTATCAGATAGAAGTTATGATTTACAGCCGGTTTCTGACGATGTGAATGTGGTTCAGTATTCCATCGAGATGGTTCGTGCCGGTAAGGCTGATGTTTTGATGCGTGGTAATACACAGACCCGTGATTTCCTGATGCCGGTTTTGAATAAAGGTAATCACCTTCTTTATAAGAAGATTATGACCCATGTTGTAATGCTGAAGATTCCTGGTTGTGACAAGATTACTGCAATCTCTGATGCTACAATTCTTATAGAGCCTTCTGTTCAGCAGAGAAAAGAAGTTATCAAGAACATGGTTCGTGCTCTTCGTATGCTCGGAGTAGAACATCCGAATATCGCACTTCTTTCTCTTGTAGAGAAACCAAGCTTCCATATGAGAGATACCGTTGAGGCACAGACTCTTGTTATGCGTCAGAAGGAGGAACCATTTGCAGATTGTAATCTGGTTGGACCAATTCCGTATGACCTGATTGTCAGCAAGGAAGCAGCAAGACTGAAAAACTATGACTGTCCATATTGTGGAGAATTTGATGGTATCGTAGTGCCGAATCTGATGGCTGGTAACCTGATGATCAAGACTCTGCAGATGAATGCCAGAGCAAATAGCTGCGGTATCATTATGGGTGCTAAGATTCCGATTGCGATTACTTCCAGAAGTGATTCTCAGGAACAGGCTTTCCTGTCATTGGCAGCATGTGCGATCATGGCACAGAGAGAAGTACCGGAAGACGAAACATTATAGTTGATTAAAATATGGGGTTGCTATACGAAAGCGGCTCTAAGTATAACAAAGCGGAAACGATTCGAGTACATTTATATGATTATATCCATGTACTCGAAAGGTTTCCGTTTTTTTTGACAGAAAATCATTACATTTTCTGTCGAATAGAAAACTTCAGGGGGATGCTGGTTGACAAGGTTCTACATCACAGGTAAAATGTATTCGAGATTCACGATTATAATATCGTGGAAAGGAGATTGTTATGGTAGATACTCAGATGAAAAGAACAATAGGCCTGATAATGCTTTGCTTGTTTTTTGCAGGTTGTTTTAATATAAAGACTGAGGCTGCCGGCAAAACTTATTATAATTCCTACGGTGTGGCAGTGAAGGGAGCTTATGCCATGGGAATAGATGTCAGCAGTAATAATGGAAGTATTGACTGGAATGCGGTGAAGGCCAGTGGTGTGGAGTTTGCTGTTATTCGTTGCGGGTGTGGGATGAATCTCCTGAATCAGGATGATAAACAATGGGAAGCGAATGTAGCAGGATGTGAATCCGTTGGGATACCGTACGGAGTTTACCTGTATTCCTATGCAGATTCTGTCAGCCGGGCAAAGGATGAAGCGGAACATGTGCTTCGTCTGATTTCCGGACACAAGCTGTCGTATCCGGTGTATTATGATATGGAAGATAGCTCCGTTCTAAGAAATACAACAGCAGAACAAAGAGGTAAGATTGCCAAGGCATTTTGTGACCGCATTCAGGCTACCGGTTATAAAGTTGGTATCTATGCAGATAAAAGTACTTTTACCAACCTATTGACTGCAAAAGAATTTCAGAATAAAAATAAATGGGTTGCCCATTACAGTTCGGCCTGCGGATATACAGGTACCTATCAGATGTGGCAGGCAACGAACCAGGGAAAAGTCAGCGGAATCAGGGGAAACGTGGATATTAATTATCTGATTTCCGGTCAGATTTTCATAAAACCAGTGATTAAAGTATCTTCACCGGCCAAAAAGAAAGTGAAGATCACCTGGAAACCGAAGAAATCAGGAACTACCTGTGAGATTTATTATGCCAAAAAGAAAACAGGTAAATATAAACTGCTTCGTAAAAACGCAAAGAAAGGTTCTGCAATCATCAAAGGTTTAAAATCGGGAAAGAAATATTATATTCGAGTCCGAATAAGCAAAAAGGTGTATGGTAGCACCGTGTATTCAAAATATTCAAAAATCAAAGCGATAAAAGTCAGATAAAAGGATGGAGGGTACGATTTTGGACAAGAAACAGGAGAATAACAAAACACAACAAAAAGAAATAGGCAGCGATGTGCAGAGCATCATTGAGCAGTTATCACAGATAGAAGCATCTTTTGCTGACTTTATTGCAGCGGAATCGGAAGGCATGATTATCTGTGAGAATTGTTATGATAATGTTTTTGATGATGATGAAGAAATCTGTCGGCTGGAAGACAGTGAGGGACAGATTCATGAATTTTGCTGCAGGGAATGTATGGAAGAATGGAAAAACAGGAGCTAGAATACCATGCGTAAAATTATGTTTATCGGGCGCAGTGAGGCGGGAAAAACCACATTGACTCAGGCCATGAAAGGGAATACGATCACCTATCATAAAACACAATATGTCAATCATTTCGATGCGATCATCGATACCCCGGGAGAATATCTTCAATCAAAAAATCTGATTTCTGCCCTTGCGGTATTTACTGCAGAAGCAGATGTCATCGGCTTATTGATGGATGCAACAGAACCATTTTCGCTCTATTCGCCGAATTTAACCCCGGTATGTAACAGAGAGGTGGTAGGTGTGGTGACGAAGATTGATCATTGGGCCGCTCAGCCGGAACAGGCAGCGGCATGGCTGTCACTGGCAGGTTGCGAGAAAATATTTTATACCAGTGCCTATACCGGAGAGGGAATTGCCGATATACTTTCTTATTTAAAAGAAGAAAGGGATGTACTCCCGTGGGAGGAAGTCAAGGCACAATATGATGAGCTTGGCTTTGGAGAAGGGGAGAAAGAAAAAGACGCTGTTCGTTTTCATAATATTTGATACAAGAAAATGTAGATTATTCCAGAAGAATGATTTATAATATAACAAATATAGGTTTTTATTTTATTGGGAGGTAACGAATATGAGAGGTTATGAAGCAGCAAAGTTATTAAAAGAAAAGGGGATTACGATTGAAGATGTTAATGCAGAGATTGCATATAGAAAAGAAACCAATGCGTTAAGTAATCAACCACAGAATGAAGCTTTTATGAACATGACTTTAAATGAAGTTGTCAGAATTAAAGAAATGTGGGAGATTTGTGAATAAGATCGGACAGACAGAAGATATAAGAAAGGAAGTTCTGTCTGATTGATGGTTAGGAGGCCATATATGAATCTTACGTCAGCTGAATACAAAGAAATTGCGAGAGATGCTCTGAAAGAGAAACGTTTTGAAGCAACGATTTCCTTTCTGTTAGCGGCTTTACTTGGAGCCTTTTGTACATCTGCTTATTTTATATGTCAATTTGCCGCAGCTATGGGAGTGTCGATTCGGTTCTTTGAGGGGGTACCTCATTTCCTTTCCTTTCTTCTGGTAATGGGAATTATACTGGCTCTTTTTTATTTTTTTGTGGGCGGAGCAATTCGATTTGGATATATTGATTATAATCTTGCCCTGCTTGATCGAAGAAGAACAGAAATTTTCCGTTTGTTTGGAAAGTTTACCATGTTTTGGAAAGCATTATACATGAGAGTAATAGTGCTTATCTGTGAGTTCCTGTATTCACTTTTGTTGATTGTTCCCGGAATTATCGCTGTTTATAGTTATGCCATGGTTCCGTATATCTTGGAAGAAAAACCGAATTATTCGGTGGGAAGAGCTATGAGAACATCCAAAAAGATTATGAAAGGACATAAATGGCAACTATTCTGTCTGCGGTTCAGTTTTTTAGGATGGTATGTTCTCGGTATAGTAACATTCGGACTGGCATTTTTATATGCAGGGCCTTATATTAATGCCGCAGAAGCAGTATTCTATAATGAGATTTCCGGAAGAGCGGACGTTTACTACGGACGAAACAAATAAATATGATTTTAACAAGAACGTCGATGTCGCAGTTACGGTATTATACCGTGACAGAGACATCGGCGGTCTTTTTATTTGCTTTTTTTCTTTCCCAAGTTAACAGGTTATGTCATTCTGAAAAGAAAGCGCAGCTTCACCGACAAAAAGAAAGCAGAAACCATTTCATTACATGGCGTTATGACATTGCGGCGAACAAGGGATAGAAAAGTCTTTGCAGAGACGGACACAAAAGTGTCCGGAATCGGAAGACTTTTCAGACCGAAGTACGCGCATGGTCATACAAATGTAATGAAATGGTTTCCGCATTGTGATGCCGGAAGCGGCGCTTGATTGTTTAGAGAGACATCCCCTACTGGAAATATTTTTCTTTAATCAGGTCGACAGGCATTTCTTTTCCGGTCCACAGTTCAAAGGAAGCTGCTCCCTGATAAAGAAGCATGTAAAGACCGTTGAAAGTCGGACAGCCGATCTCGGATGCCATTTTTAAAAGCTTGGTCTGACGAGGGTTATAAATAACATCAGACACGATCAAATCCGGACGGAGGAAAGAAGCGTCCGGAATAATGCAGGCATCTGTATTCGGTGCCATTCCAACTCCAGTTCCATTGGTCAGGATATCGCTGGTTGCGATGGATGCTTTTAATGCATCGTCATCAGGAAGTGCGTGAACCGTAACCTTGCACTCCGTACGATCGTTTAATTTTGAAGCAATTTCTACCAGACGATCATAGAACGCATCTTTGATATTAAAAACACGAATCTCTTTCAGTCCGTCAAGGGCGGCCTGTACCAAAATTGCAGTTGCGGCACCTCCGGCTCCTATCAGAGTCATGGTTTTTCCAATCAGATCAAAACCAGCCTCTTTGGCTGCACGCATATAGCCGATTCCGTCTGTTGTATATCCGGTAAGCACGCCGTTATCATTTACGACAGTGTTAACGGCACCACTGATCTCAGAAGCAGGAGAGAGTTTATCGGCAAGCTCACACATCAGATTTTTATCCGGCATGGTGAGATTCCATCCTCTGGCTCCCATGGTACGAAGACCCTCAACCGCTGTTTTTAAACCATCGGTTCCTACATCAAAACAAAGGTAAGTATAGTCAAGACCCAGTGCATCAAAACTTTCATTGTGCATGAGTGGGGAAATACTATGTGCTACCGGGCTGCCGAGTAAGCCTGTTAATACGGTAGTTCCTGTGATTTTTTTTGCCATTTTTTTTACTCCTCATCTATCATTCCAGAAAATAATCTGGCATTTTTTTGGCCTATGCTCATATGAGTAATTCCCATATGTTGCATGATCACTATATTTTAATACTATACGCACTGCACAGAAAATTGTCAATGTTCAACTGGAAGAAAAATACAAAGGACAAAAAACTCACTTGAAACATGTGTATTCTTTTGTTAGAATAAGAACAGTTTATCAAGGCGAACTTGAAAAAAGGGAAGGAAGAAAAGAAGACATGGATGTATTAGGTAAAAAACTGTCAGAGAAAACAGAGTCTATTTGCAAAGGAATTATCGATGAGCTGGTTTATCCGGTGAAGTTTTTAAAATTAGATCCGGAGAATGAGGAAGACTGCAGTCGTCCGGTTGCCATGGATAATGGAAAGAAAGAGTTCATCGTAAAAGTGGATAGTGGTCTGGAGGATTATCTGTTTGAGAATGCGCTGGTAAGAGATATGATCTACTGTCAGCAGATGAGCAATCAGGCACCTGCACTTATGGCAGTTTCGGAGAAGGATATCGATGCTTTTCAGGTGGCACTGATGATCAGCTCTGTCATTATGGATATTGATGTGGAGACGAAATTAAAAGAACATGATATGCACATTGATGATATTGACACCATGCGTCTGAGTGATTTATTTGCATTCTTAAAGTCTGGAATGTCTGATTTTAACAGAGAGTTATATCATATTTTCTGTGGCCTTCAGATCACATTATTGTTATTTACAACATCAAATCGTAAAAATATTGAGGACATTGTGGAATCATTCTATGTATCAGATCCGGAAGCCATGGAGATGATTGACAAGTTTGTAGACATTATCGACCGATATGGTGTGAAGGATAATCGTTCCATGATGCGCTGTATGAGAAAGATTGCGCTGGCATGTAATATGAAGGGAAGATTAAAGCTGGAATACGAAGGTAAGATTACAGTTTTATAATCCGATAGGTCATCTCAGTGGGGATTCCTTTCTTAAATATGCGAATCCCCGTCAAGATTCATGATTTTACACAGAGAATCCTGCGTGCGGGATTCTCTTGTATTTTTTAACAGGAAATGCTTCATTTCCTGTTAAAAAATACAAGAGACTTTATTACACTGAATTGATACAATAAGGACATCTTCGGAGGACAATATGGAAATAAAACAATATTTAATGCAGAACAGATTATTGACAGACGGAGCGATGGGGACTTATTTTGATGAGGTTGAGTCAGAGAACTATCTTTGTTCTGAGGAAGCTAATCTTTTGAATCCGGATTTGATTTTGAAGATTCATCAGGAATATATCGAACAGGGAGCACGCCTGATTCGTAGTAATACATTTTCTTCCAATCGCAAGACATTTGAGCAGATACAAAATAAACGAGCAGAGCTGAAAAATGTGAGCTTTCAGGCGTTTGTTGCTGCTGGATATGAGATTGCTCTTCGGGCCGGGGAAGAGGCTGCGAAAGATGGAAAAGAAGTCTATGTAGCAGCCGATATCGGACCAATTTTTGAGGAAAGGGATACGGAGGCAGAGGATGTCCTGGCAGAATATTATGAGCTCTGCGATATTTTTCTGGAGCAGGGAGCCAGAATTTTTGTGTTGGAGACATTTCCTGATGAACAATATGTAATCAGGATGGCTCGATATATCAAAGAGAAAGCAGAAGATGTTTTTATTATCGCACAGTTTTCTTTTGTTCCGACGGGGTACAGCCGAACAGGATATCATTATAAAACAGTACTGACGAAGGCCGTGGAGAGCGGATGTCTGGATGCGGTTGGGTTAAACTGTGGAATTGGTGCTGCTCACATGGAAAAGTTTTACATTTCCTATCTTGAGGCTTGCGGAATGCCGGAAGGAGTTTATTTGACGGCTCTGCCAAACTGTGGATATCCTCAGATTGTAAGGGGCCGGGCAATTTATTCGGACAGCGTGTCATACTTTGGTAAGAAAGTTGCCTCTCTGGCGAAGCTTGGCGTTAAGATTCTCGGAGGTTGTTGTGGTACTACTCCGGAATATATTGGCGAGATCGCAAAAGTTTTGACCAGTGAAGCACCAAAAGAGGGTAAAAATGATACACAACCCAAAGTGATAACCGTACAAGAGAAAAAAAGAACGGTCATTAAAAAAGACAAAGTGGATAAAAATCCGATCATCAATCATTTCCGGGAAAAACTGGAAAAGGGTGAGACAGTCTACGCTGTAGAACTGGATCCCCCTTTTGACGCAGATGCCCAAAAGATGATTACGGGAGCAGAATTGTTGAAGGAAAGTCCGGTGGATATCATTACCATTGCGGATTCTCCATTGGCCAGATCAAGAGCAGATTCACTGCTTATGGCTGCGAAGATCCGTCATGTGACGGGAATGGATGTGATGCCGCATTTATGCTGCCGTGACCGTAATCGGATTGGAATAAGAAGCGGGATATTGGGAGCTCAGATCAATGATATCCGTAACTTTCTTATTGTGACCGGGGATCCTGTGGGAAGAGATGAAAGAGCGTTTACCAAAAGCGTGTTTGATTTTAATTCTATTAAAATGATGAAATTCCTGCAGGGGATGAATGAAGAAATATTTAAAAATGATCCAATATTTTACGGCGGAGCCCTGAATCAGAATGGATCCAATCCGGAAAAAATTGCAGAGCGAATGAAAAAGAAAATGGATGCCGGATGTTCCTTCTTTCTGACGCAGCCGGTGTATTCCGAAGAGGAATTGCAGCGATTATCCTGGTTAAAAGAGCAGACGGGAGCAAAAATATTAATTGGTATCATGCCCCTGGTAAGCTATCGAAATGCTTTATTTATCAAAAATGAGATGCCGGGAATTTATGTTCCGGATCAGATTCTGGAACAATATGTACCGGAAGGCAGCCGGGAAGAATGGGAAGCAATTGCGATTCGTATCTCAAAAGAGATCATGCAGGCAGGAAAAGAGATTGGTGCCGGATACTATTTTATGACTCCATTCCAGAGAGTATCCCTGATTCAGAAAATTATAAGATAGAGGTAGAAAAGATGACGAAAGAAGCATTATATCGTTTAATAGAAGAAAGTCCTGTTATTTTGGACGGTGCCACCGGATCGAACCTTCAAAAGGCCGGAATGCCGGTGGGGGTATGCCCGGAACAATGGATTCTTGACAATGAGGAAGCCTTGATCCGGTTGCAGAAAGCTTATGTTGATGCCGGAACCAGAATTTTGTATGCACCGACATTTTCCGGCAATCGGGTTAAATTAGAAGAGTATGGACTGGGTGACAGAGCAGAAGAAATCAACAAAAAGCTGGTTTCGCTCAGTAAAAGGGCTGCGGGAGAAAAGGCGCTGGTAGCCGGTGATCTCACTATGACCGGTGTGGCTTTGGAACCTATTGGTCCGATGAAACTGGAAGAGTTGATAGACATTTATAAAGAACAGGCAAGATATTTGCTGGAGGCCGGTGTGGATCTGTTCGTGGTGGAGACCATGATGAGTCTGGCAGAGACAAGAGCAGCTGTCATAGCAATCAAAGAGGTTTGTGACCTGCCGGTTATTGCTTCCATGACTTTTCAGGAGGATGGAAGAACCTTATATGGCACAGATCCGATCACAGCAGTGGTTGTACTGCAGAGTGTTGGCGCAGATGTGATCGGTGTCAATTGTTCCACAGGACCGGACGAGATGATTCCAATCGTTCGTCAGATGAAAGAATATGCAGAGATTCCTATTCTTGCAAAACCGAATGCAGGATTACCTGTTCTGGTGCAAGGAGAGACGATCTATCCGATGTCTCCGGAAGAATTTGCTTCTTATGGCCCTGCTTTTGTGGAGGCAGGTGCAGGAATGCTCGGTGGATGCTGTGGAACAACACCGGAACATATTCGCTGTCTGACAGAAAGTGTGAAAGATTGTAAAGTAAAGAAACCGGAGAATCTTCATCCGATGATGGTTGCCTCCGAGAGAAAGAGTCAGGAGATCGCTTTAGATGGGAATTTTCTGGTAATTGGTGAGCGTATCAATCCAACCGGAAAGAAAAAACTGCAGGAAGAACTGCGTGCCGGAAAACTTCAGATTGTGGAAGAGATGGCGGAACAGCAGGAAGAGATGGGAGCCCATATTCTGGATATCAATATGGGAACCAACGGAATTGATGAGAAAGAAATGATGTTGAAAGCCATCCAGAAGGTGACAATGGTTTCCAGCTTGCCGCTCTGTATTGATACCAGCTATGTGGAAGTGATGGAAGCAGCGCTCCGTGCTTATCCGGGAAGAGCATTGGTGAATTCCATTTCCATGGAGAAGGAAAAGATAGAAAAATTGTTGCCGCTGGTAAAAAAATATGGTGCCATGTTTATTCTGTTGCCGCTTTCCGATAAAGGATTGCCGGAGAACCTTGAAGAGAAAAAACAACTCATTCATGGAGTGCTCGAGAGGGCAGAGGCATTGGGAATTTCCAGACATCAGATTGTGGTGGATGGACTGGTTACAACAGTTGGAGCTAATAAAAAGGCAGCTCTTGAAACACTGGAAACCATTCGTTATTGTAAAGAAGAATTAAAATTATGTACAACAATCGGACTGTCTAACATTTCTTTTGGTTTGCCGGAACGGGCGTATGTGAATGGTGCATTTGTAGCGATGGCGATTCAGAGTGGTCTTACCATGGCAATTGCCAACCCGTCAAACCAACTTCTAATGGGAATATCTTTTGCTTCCGATCTGCTTCAGAATAAAGCAGGGGCTGATATTGCCTATATTGAACAGGTGAATCGGATGGGACCGATGACGCAGCAGACGGTGAAAGTTGCCCAAAAGAAGCCGAAAGCAGAAGAAGGAAAATTCATAGAAGAACCTCAAACAAGGACCCTCGTTTTTGAGGCTGTTTTGAAAGGAAATATCGAAGGGATTGTGGATTTGGTAAAGGAGACACTGAATCAGGGAGAATCCCCGAAAAATATTCTGGATCAGATGCTGATTCCTGCGATTAATGAAGTGGGACGCTTGTTTGATATTCAGACCTATTTCCTCCCACAGCTTATCTCCAGTGCCAATGCCATGAAGGAAGCCATCAATTACCTTGAGCCGATGCTTCAGGAGAACGGAAGTCAGGAAGAGATGCCGGTGGTTGTTATTGCCACAGTGGAAGGAGATATTCATGATATCGGAAAGAATCTGGTTGCCCTGATGCTCAAGAATTATGGATATCAGGTATATGATCTTGGAAAAGATGTTCCTGCAGATAA
Organism: Lachnospiraceae bacterium; assembly: GCA_028721415.1. Lineage (GTDB taxonomy): Bacteria > Bacillota > Clostridia > Lachnospirales > Lachnospiraceae > Anaerobutyricum. The sequence goes on from JAQYIU010000039.1 coordinate 46,649, forward strand.
AATTATCCAGGCGGCAGAAGAATATGATGCAGATATTATTGCATTGTCAGCACTTATGACAACAACAATGATGAAGATGAAAGAGACGATCGCACTCAGAAACGAGAAAAAAATGAAAGCGAAAGTCATTATCGGAGGGGCAGTCACTACGCAGAATTTTGCAGATGAGATTGGTGCAGATGGCTATTCCAAAGATGCGGCGGAGGCAGTGAAACTGGTGCAATCGTTACTGGGAGAAAATGTATGAAAATAGATGTGATTATTCCTACCTACAAACCGAATGAGAAACTGGATAAAAATCTTCGTATGCTGCGCAGGCAGACTGTACAGCCAGACAAAATTCTCCTTGTCAATACAGAAAAGGAACTGTTTCACAGCAAAGAATTTGAAAAATTACATCAGGGAGAACTGATTCATATAAAAAAATCAGAATTTGATCATGGCGGCACCAGAAACCGTGCTGCCGCTCAGTGTGATGGGGATATTATCGTGCTGCTGACACAGGATGCCATACCGGCGGATGAACATCTGATTGAACATCTGATTGCTCCGTTTGAAGATGAGGAAGTCTGTGCTGCATATGGCAGACAGATGGCTGACTGGAAAGATAATCCGGTAGAAGCGTATACAAGAATATTTAATTATCCGAAAGAAAGCAGGATAAAATCCAAAGAAGATCTTCCTCTATTGGGAATCAAAACGTTCTTCTGCTCCAATGTCTGTGCCGCTTATCGTAAAACTGTTTATGATGATATGGGAGGATTTCCGCTTCATACTATTTTTAATGAAGATATGATTTTTGCATCCCGATTGATTCAGGCAGGAAAGAAAATCGCCTATGTGGCAGATGCAAAAGTCTGGCACTGGCATAATTATACGGCAAAAGAACAATTGAAGCGTAATTTTGATCTGGCGGTTTCTCAGGTGGATTGCGGAGGACTGTTCAAGGAAGTGAAATCAGAATCAGAGGGAATCCGGCTGGTAAAACAGACCTTGCTTCATTTTATCAAGAGAGGCAAGATCAATTATATTCCTCATATTATTATACAAAGTGGAGCAAAATACATCGGCTACAAGCTGGGACAAAATTATAAAAAGCTTCCAAAATGGCTGATTCTTAAGATTTCTTTAAACCCTTCCTACTGGAAAATGTAGAGAAACCCTGAATTTTAAGAATTTTTGTCTTGCAAACAAAGAAAAATTAGTATAATGTATACCCGTAGGGTATGTACTTAAGGGATAAATGTATGTACCGAAGGTGTCGTGTTAATAGTTTTTCTACAGGAGGTTATAGAGTTTGGATAATCATTTAGACAATAACATAGAAGAAATTGAGAAAAAAACGAAAAAATCACGAAGAAAAGGTCGTAAGAGAAGAATTCTGGCTCAATGTCTGGTATGTCTTTTGCTGGTAGTCCTGTTTTTGTCATCTGCAGTCGGAGGTGCGGCAGCTGCATATTATAAAGCGGCAACCAACACAATCAACACAGATACGAAAACAGCATTGAAAGATGCGGATGTTGTAGATGCTGATCTGGTATATGATCAGGATGTGGTCAATATTCTTCTGATCGGTTGTGACAAACGTGCGGACGAGACGGAAGCCGGACGTTCTGATACAACGATGATAGCGACCATTGATCTTAAGAATGGCAAGTTAAAGCTGACCTCCCTTATGAGAGATATGTATATTGATGTTCCAGGATACGGTTATCATAAATTCAATGCAGCCTATTCTTATGGCGGTGTGCAGTTGGAATATGAGACCATCGCAGAGAATTTTGGTATCAAGTTAGACGGATATGTGGAAGTGGATATGGAAGCCTTTCGGGAGGTTGTTGATCTGATCGGAGGTGTTCCGATGGATCTCACAGAGGCAGAAGCTTATTTCCTTCAGACCGCATACGCGACCTCCAAACATGGGGAGAAAAATGTAGTAGCAGGATCTAATCTTATGACTCCTTATCAGGCATTGGCTTACTGTCGTATCCGTCAGGACGTGACAGGAGAGTTTGGACGAACAGACCGTCAGAGAAAGATTTTGATTTCTGTCTTTAATGAACTGAAGAGTCAGGATATTATGACCATTACCAATATTTGTATGAAAGCATTGAAATATGTGACTACTGACCTTACAGAAGAACAGATCCGCAGTCTGATGACTTCGGTAATTTCCATGGGAACCACAGAGATTGAACAGCTTCGTATTCCATACGAAGGTTCTTATACAGAAGGACGTCTCGGCGGCAATGGTGCATGGGTAATGCAGGTTGATTATGAGCTGAACAGTCAGGCTCTGCAGTACTTTATTTTCGGTACCGGCGAGGATCCGGGAGTAGATGATGAATATGGTGTTGGTAACAATAATTTCATAAAAGGATATTATCCGGAAAAGACCGAAGGAATTTCTACGTATTAAGGAGAGATAAGTTATGAAACAAATGGTAATTTCCCTGTTAGTTGACAATAATCCGGGTGTGCTGGCAAGAGTCGCTTCTCTTTTCAGCCGAAGAGGATACAACATTGACAGTCTGACGGCAGGTGTGACCAATAATCCCAAATATACAAGAATAACAGTGGCAGTCAGCGGTGATGATCAGATTCTTGAGCAGATCAGAAATCAGATCGCAAAGCTGGAAGAAGTACGTAAGATCATTGTTCTCGATGACAAAGAGTCTGTGTGCCGTGAACTTGTGTTAGTTAAAGTTATGGCAGATAAGAAAGAAAAACAGGAGATTATTGCAATTGCGGACGTATTCCGCGCCAAGATTGTTGATGTGGCAATGAATTCTGTGATGATCGAGCTTACAGGTAATCAGAACAAACTTGATGCCTTCCTCAATATTATGTCAGATTTTGAAGTCCTTGAGATGGTGAGAACCGGACTTACGGGTCTTGGCAGAGGAATGTGTGTTATGAAATAATTCTTAATCTTTTTTGCAAAAAGCCATTTTGTGGGTTGATTTATTAAAAAAAGAGTAGTATTATAACGAATGAGTTTGTTATTTCAACGTACTAAAGCGTAAAATAATAAAGGATATAAAAGTTTATTTTAATTATTTTTAGGAGGAATAAAAAATGGCAGCAAAGATTTTTTATCAGGAAGATTGTAATTTATCCTTATTGGATGGAAAGACAATTGCCATTATCGGTTATGGTAGCCAGGGACATGCACATGCATTAAACTTAAAAGAATCCGGATGCAATGTTATCATCGGTCTGTATGAAGGAAGCAAATCCTGGGCGAAAGCAGAAGCACAGGGATTACAGGTTTATACAGCAGCAGAAGCTGCAAAACGTGCGGATATCATCATGATTTTGATCAACGATGAAAAACAGGCTAAGCTGTACAAAGAAAGCATCGAGCCAAACCTGGAAGAAGGCAATATGTTAATGTTTGCTCACGGTTTTAACATTCATTTCGGATGTATCGTACCACCTGCAAATGTTGACGTAACAATGATTGCTCCAAAAGCACCGGGACACACAGTACGTTCCGAATATCAGGCAGGCAAAGGAACTCCATGTCTGATTGCTGTTGAGCAGGATTACACAGGTAAAGCACAGGAGATCGCTTTAGCATATGGCCTTGGAATCGGCGGAGCAAGAGCCGGTATTCTTGAAACTACATTCAGAACAGAAACAGAAACTGACCTCGTCGGTGAGCAGGCAGTTCTTTGCGGTGGTGTTTGTGCATTAATGCAGGCAGGTTTCGAAACACTTTGTGAAGCAGGCTATGACCCAAGAAATGCTTACTTTGAATGTATTCATGAGATGAAATTAATCGTTGACTTAATTTACCAGTCCGGTTTTGCTGGAATGAGATATTCCATCTCCAACACAGCAGAATACGGTGATTACATCACAGGTCCTAAGATCATCACAGAAGATACGAAGAAAGCAATGAAACAGATTCTTTCTGATATCCAGGATGGTACATTTGCAAAAGACTTCCTGTTAGATATGTCCGATGCAGGTTCTCAGGTACACTTCAAAGCAATGAGAAAACTTGCTGCTGAACATCCAGCAGAGAAAGTCGGAGAAGAAATCCGTAAACTGTACAGCTGGAGTGATGAAGATAAATTAATCAACAACTAATCGTTGATTACATAGCTTATCGCAGTGTTTCATTTTGAGCTGACAGCATAATATAAGTAAGAATAAGGTATCCTTAAAAGTATAATTTACTTTTGGGATACCTTTTTTTGATTGAATGTGATATGATATCATAAATTACTATTAGTAATAGCAAAGAATGATTTATGAAAGAAAAAATTAAAACATAAATTTAATTTCAGGAGGTTTTTATATGCTTAATCTTTCGGATTTGAAAGGATACGTGCTCGAAGAGCACAAAAAGATAGAGGAACTCCACGGAGATGGCTATGTTCTGAGACATCAGAAGACAGGAGCAAGAATACTTCTGGTAGATAATGATGACGATAATAAGGTATTCAGTATTGCGTTCCGGACTCCGCCATCTGACGATACCGGTGTGGCTCATATTCTGGAGCATTCTGTTTTATGCGGATCAGAGAAATTTCCTTCCAAGGATCCATTTGTAGAATTGGCCAAAGGTTCACTGAATACATTCCTGAATGCCATGACTTATCCGGACAAGACAGTTTATCCAATTGCAAGCTGCAATGCACAGGATTATCATAATCTGATGCATGTTTATCTGGATGCCGTATTCCATCCGAATATTTATAAAAAAGATGAGATTTTAAAACAGGAAGGCTGGCATTATGAGATGGAAGATGCCGATGGAGAGCTGAAATTTAACGGTGTGGTATATAATGAGATGAAAGGTGTTTTCTCATCACCGGATGATCTTCTCGAGCGGAAGATTCAGAGTGCCCTTCTTAAGGATACCCCATATGCTTTCGAATCCGGAGGAGATCCGGATGCTATCCCACAGCTTACCAGAGAGATGTTTTTGGATTTCCACAGCAAATATTATCATCCATCCAACAGTTATATTTATTTGTATGGTAACGTGGATTTTGCAAAAGAACTTGCTTTCATCGATGAGGAATATCTGAGTCATTATGAGAAGAATGCGATTTCATCGGAGATTGCATTACAGAAACCTTTTGCTGAGCCAATCACGGTACAGGACACCTATTCTGTTTCCGAAGATGACACAGAAGCGGAAGAGGAAGGAATCTACTTAAGCTATAACGTAGTTGCAGGAACAAGCGGTGATAACGAAGAATTGCTGGCGTTGCAGATTCTTGATTATGTTCTGTTATCCATGCCTGGAGCACCACTTAAGAAATGCTTGATTGATGCCGGAATCGGAAAGGACGTAGACAGCTATCTGGACGGTGGAATCCAGCAGCCGGTATTTTCTATCATTGTAAAAAATGTGGAGAAAGGAAAAGAAGAGCTTTTCAAAAACACAATTGATAAAGTGCTGAAAGAGCAGGTTGCAAATGGAATCAATAAAAAAGCCATTTATTCTGCCATTAATAATTTTGAATTCAAATATCGTGAGGCGAACTTCGGGCGATATCCGAAAGGGCTGATTTACGGACTGAATTTCTTAAATACCTGGTTATATGATGATAAAGCGGCCCTTGATCTCTCTGATACACTCACCCCGCTGGCTCATTTAAAAGAAAAAGTGGAGACAGGATATTTTGAAAAGCTGATTGAAACGTATTTCCTCAATAATACTCACAAAGCCTATGTTGGTCTCTATCCGGAAAAAGGAAAAAATGAGAAAATGGATGCGCAGCTTAAGGAGCAGCTGGCAAGATTAAAAGCTTCTCTGAATAAAAAACAGCTTTATTATCTGACGGAAGAAACAAGAAAACTGAGAGAATTCCAGGAAACACCATCCACAGAAGAAGAACTGGAAAAGATTCCTCTGCTGGAGCTTTCTGATATTTCAAGAGAGGTACTTCCATATAAAAATAAAGAGATGACCATCGGGGATCTCCCGGCAGTGGTTCATGAATATCAGACCAACGGAATTGTCTATATGGATTTCTGCTTTGACTATTCTGAGCTGCCGATGGAATTGATTCCGTATGCCACTTTGCTGGTGGAAATGTATCGGTATGTCGATACAGAAAGATATACCTATAATGAATTGGCAACAGAATTGAACCTGAAGATCGGTGGTCTGTCTTTCATGACAGGAATTCATACATTGCTGTGGAAAAAAGATGGATTCCGTCCATTTTTCAGTATTCGGATGAAATGTCTGGAAGAACAGGTGCCGGATGGCATGGCTTTGATGAAAGAGATTCTTTTCTCCTCAAAATTAAATGATGAGAAGAGATTGAAAGAAATTATTCAGGAAGTCCGTACCAAAATGGATTCCCGTATTCCGGCAACAGGGCATGTATATGCCGCAAACCGGGCTCTTTCCTATGTTGATCCGATGATGAAATATAAAGACATCGCAGAAGGAATCGAATTTTACGATTTTATCAAAGAGTTGGACAGCCATTTCGATGAGAAAAAATCAGGATTATTCAACCAGCTGCAGCGTGCGGCACAATGCATTTTCAGGAAAGAAAACCTCACGGTTGGACTGACAGGAGAATTTAATTTTAAATCTCTTCTGGAGGGAGAATTCCGTGCATTTGGCAAAGTATTATTTGACGGACCTTGTGTAAAGGCTGTTCCGGTTATGGCGGCATTGAAGAAAAATGAGGGATTCAAGACTTCCAGTAAAGTACAGTACGTGGCCTCTGCAGGAAGATTTGAGACAGAAGAACAATCATATACCGGTGCTCTGCGTGTGCTCAAGACTATTTTTTCCTATGATTATCTGTGGGTCAATGTTCGTGTGACCGGTGGTGCTTATGGTTGTATGTGTGGATTTTCCAGAAATGGATACGGATATTTCACTTCTTACAGAGATCCGAAATTAACAGAAACGCTGGATGTCTACAAAAATGCAGCGGATTATGTCAGAAACTTTGATGTCAACGACAGAGATATGAGAAAATATATCATTGGAACCATCAGCGGCATGGATCAGCCACTGGAACCAGTAGCTTTGGGAGATCGTTCCTTCCAGGCCTATCAGGCAGGAGCGACCGTGGAGATGGCAAGGAAAGAAAGGGCACAGGTTCTCGATACAGATCAGGAAACAATTCGCGGACTGGCATCCTATATTGAGGCTATGATGAACTCTGATACGGTATGTGCCATTGGAAACGATAAAACCATTCAGAAAGAGAAAGAAGTTTTCAGTATCGTCAGAAGTCTGAACAAATAGAAGTAAGCATTAATTAGAAAAACAGAGGTTTATAAAATGGAGAATAAATTTAAATCAGGATTTGTAACGATCATCGGACGGCCAAATGTGGGAAAATCTACACTGATGAATCAATTGATCGGTCAGAAGATTGCCATTACTTCCAGTAAGGCACAGACCACGAGAAATCGGATTCAAACCGTTTATACCTGCGAGGACGGACAGATTGTTTTTTTAGATACCCCGGGAATCAACAAGGCCAAAAATAAACTGGGGGATTATATGCTGATGGCAGCTGAGAGAACCCTCAACGAAGTGGATCTCATTTTATGGCTGGTGGAACCTACCACATTTATCGGTGGAGGAGAACAGTATATCATCGAAAAACTGCAGAATGTGAAAACACCGATTTTCCTTGTCATCAACAAAACTGATCTCTCAGGAGAAGAAGATATCTTAAAGGCAATCGTTGCCTATAAAGACAAAGTAGATTTTGCAGAGATTATTCCGGTCAGTGCCCTGGAAGGAACCAACACTGACGATCTGGTGCAATCCATTTTAAACTATCTTCCGGAAGGACCGATGTATTATGACGAAGATACGGTGACCGATCAGCCGGAGAGACAGATTGTGGCAGAATTGATTCGTGAAAAGGCTCTTCGTCTTCTCAATCAGGAGATTCCTCATGGAATCGCTGTGGTGATTGACCGGATGAAGACCCGAAAAAAAGGCAATATCGTTGATATTGATGCAACCATTATCTGTGAGAGAGATTCCCATAAAGGAATCATTATCGGCAAGCAGGGAGCCATGATCAAAGAAATCGGTTCCAATGCCCGGGTGGAGATTGAAAATCTCCTTGACATGAAGGTGAATCTGAAAATGTGGGTAAAAGTGAAAAAAGACTGGAGAGACAGTGACCTTTTACTGAAGAATTACGGGTATAATAAAAAAGAACTATGAGTGAACAGTCAATAGTTACCGGGATTGTTTTGTCCGTGTATCCCATAGGAGAAAATGACAGGAGGCTGACAATATTGACCAAAGAAAGGGGGAAGATTCAGGTATTTGCCAGAGGATGTCGCAAGCCGAATCATCCCCTTTTTGGGGTGACGCAGCCCCTCATTTACTGTGAATTTGTCATAACGGAAGGAAGAAATTACAATTATCTCAATTCCGCCGAAGGAAAAGATTATTTTCCACATCTCAAAAAAGATCTGGAAAGTATTTATTATAGCACTTATTTTGCAGAACTGGCAGAATATTTTACGGTGGAAGGCCTGGATGAGAGGAACATTTTGAATCTGTTATTCGTAACTTTCACTGCCATGAAAAAGAAACTGGTGCCCAATGCACTGATTCGGCGGATCTATGAGTTTAAGATATTGCAATTTTACGGAATCGGGTTGGAATCCTTCCAGTGCATTTCCTGTGGAACCAGCGAGAATCTTACGGTTTTATCCTTTGAAAATGGAGGAATGTTCTGCAGTGAATGCGGAAAAAAGATTGGCGGAACCCGTGTAGAACCAGCGGTTCTATACACACTGCAGTATATCACTACGATTCCTTTGTCAAAGCTATATTCCTTTAACCTGAAAGAAGAAATCTTTCTGGAATTTCAATGGATTGTGAAGAATTTTTTCCGCATTCATGTGGACCATAAATTTAAATCTCAGGAGATGCTGGACGAGTTTGTGTGAGAAGAGAATCTGTTATTAAAAGTATAAATTAGATGGATTATGATGGTGGGGTGATTAAAAATGGGAACTTATTATAATCCGGATAATGAAAGTTTTAGAAAAGCTGTTAAAAGTAGAATATATATTGACAAAACAGGGTTAATCTGCTATTCCAAGAAGAGAAGCTGGAAATCGACCGGCAATCATTATCGAACTAAAATGGAATCAATCTGCGGAAACGGCTATAAAACAGATAAAAGAACGCAGATATAGCGGTGTATTATCAGGATATGATAAAGAGATTCTCCTTGTGGGGATTAGTTATGATAAGGAGAGCAAGGAGAAAAAACATCAATGTATCATTGAATCTGTTTATGTATAATCTTGAGAAAATAATGTCTACATCCTGAATTCTACTTCCGAGGGGTGTTCATTCTAGCTAAAAAACGCTATACTTTCCGTAAAGAAAGGAGACAGAAATATGGATTTGATCAAAATAGGAAAGTACATAGCGGAAAAAAGAAAGGGGCTTGGTCTGACCCAAAGACAAGTTGCAGAACAACTCGGAATGAGTGATAAAAGCGTATCCAAATGGGAGAGGGGCATCTGTCTTCCTGATGTCTCCGTATATGTGGAATTGTGTGAAATATTAGGTATCAGCATCAATGAGTTTTTGGCCGGTGAGGATATCAAAGAAGAAAATATCATTCAGAAGTCGGAAGATAATTTGATCCAGGTAACAAAGGACAGCAAATCCCGCCAGAAATATTTAAAACGTATCATCGCCGTCTTAAGTGCAATTGCTCTCTTCGCCGTTATTATGATAGGCATGATGATTTATCAATATTTGAGTAAACCGCGAAACTATGTAATACCGCTAGACCAGGACAGTGCAGAGATGAAAACGGCCAAAATGTTATCTGGTGTCGATGGAGCTTTCCTGTTTCGCTATGCGACAAAAGAGGAATATAATACCTTGACACTGTATATGTCCGAGTATTGTGAAGGACAATTTATCGAAAAAAATGAGGTGATTCAGCTCTCCTACGTGGATACGGAATATCCATCGGGAGGAATGATTGCCATTGTGCCGGATTTTGATCATTTTATGGTAAAAGTGACGGTGGCAGATGATTTTTCCAAACCTTCAACTTACATACCTGTGATGCAGAAAGCAGAAGGAGAAGTGACGGTGGCAGATAACTGGACCAAATGTTCTGCAGAAATCTCTGTCCTTGAAAATGTACAGGAAAGAGAATATTACGGAAGATCCTATGCTCAAATCGAGAAACAAACCAGATTGGAACAGGACAAAGAACAGGGATTGGTTGCTCTCGTTTATGACAACGATGAACTGAGGGCCATCTCAATTCAGGATCTGGAAAATGGAAACGTAGTGCCGGAAGATGATTATATCTACTATTTCTTTTTTCAATTTGGAAAATAAATGACGGCACTCGTCCGGTTATTTTCAAAATTGAGCGGTTGGAAGAAGATTAAATTTCCGCACAGATTGCACCTAAGATAATGCAAATTGCTCCGATAATCTGAGTCGGAAGCAGCTGTTCTTTTTTTAGTAAAAACTGAACTATTTTGATAAAATAAATCAATTGATACCGAAGGAAGTAATAAAATGGGAAGAGTAAAAGAAATCAGAAATTACATTAACGCAGAAATCATGCAATTGGAGAATCCGGAGAAGATCCCGTCTGCTCTGGAACATCTTTACGGAGTATCTTTGGCAGCGACCATACTGGCAAAGAAGCGCGGGGAAGATTCGGAACTGGCAGCCATCGCAGGTATGCTTCACGATATTCATGCCTACAAGACAGGCTCTTATGAAGATCATGCCCACAAAGGCAGTGTGATGGCAAGAGAAATATTAGAGAAGCTTGGATTGACCACAGAAGAAGAGAATGCTCAGATTTGTTCAGCGATATATCATCATGATGATAAACTGGTGATTGACGATGCATTTGATGAATTGTTAAAAGATGCCGATGTGATCGATCACAGTCTGAATGATGTGTCGAAGGCGGTAAAAGAGAAAGAAAGACAGAGATACGAACAGCTTACAGAAGAACTGTTATAATTGATAAAGATACAAGACGGAGGATACAAAATGGCGTTAGAAGAATCAAAAGCCTATCTGGAAAGCAAAGGCTACGGAGACAGAATACAGATTTTTGATGTGTCCAGTGCGACGGTGGAACTGGCAGCGGTGGCGGTTGGAACTGAACCGGAAAAGATAGCGAAATCCCTCACTTTCATGGTGGACGAACAGGCAGTCATGATCATCTGTGCAGGAGATGCCAAAATCAATAACAGTAAATACAAAGGATATTTCCACAAAAAAGCGAAAATGCTTACCCGCGAGGAAGTCAATGAACTGATCGGTCATGATGTGGGTGGGGTGTGTCCGTTTGGAATTAAAGAAGGCGTAGATGTCTATCTGGATGTGTCATTGAAACGATTTGAGAAGATTTATCCTGCCTGCGGAAGTGCCAACAGTGCTGTAGAACTGACACCGGACGAATTAGAGCAGTTGTCTGAAAGTAAAGAATGGATTGATGTGTGCAAGATTCCGGAGAAAGAATGATTATGAAAGAACTTAATTGGCAGAAAGGGGTTGTGGGGTATGCCTATGCCAATACTTTCAAAGGTAGAAAAGCCTATGACTGGTCTGTGGAGACGACCGTATATGTGAAAAAGAATTGTAAGAGAATGGGGATCGGAAGAGTATTATATGATCAGCTGGAAAAATCTCTGAAATCTATGGGAATTCTTAATATGAATGCCTGTATCGCCGTTCCGGTACACGAAGATCCATATTTAAGTGACGACAGCTTTCATTTTCACAGTACTTTAGGATTTTCCATGGTTGGACGATTCCACAACAGTGGTTATAAATTTGACCGTTGGTATGATATGATCTGGATGGAGAAAATCATTGGAAATCATGAGGGACAGCCGCCAGAAGTAACGTTTGGCCAATGGACAATTTAAAATGGAGGTAACAAAAATGGCAGATAACAAAATGAAAGCAATTATTTTAGCGGTGCTGGCAGCGGCCTTTTATGCTTTAAATGTACCATTTTCAAAGGAATTGATGCAGAAAGTGCAACCGACTTGTATGGCATCCTTTTTATATTTTGGAGCAGGTGTCGGGGTAGGGATTATGTATTTGTTTCATTGGAAAAAGGAAAAGAAAGAAGAGAGGCTGACCAGAGAGAATCTGCCTTATACCCTTGGCATGGTAGTACTTGATATCATGGCTCCTATTTTTTTGATGGTTGGAGTCAGCATTGGTTCTTCCGCCAATGCCTCATTACTGGGTAATTTTGAAATTGTTGCAACAACATTGATTGCGTTGGTGATTTTTAAGGAAAAAGTATCAGGCAAACTGTGGATTGCCATTCTTTTTATCACGATTTCCAGCATCATTTTGTCCTTTGAAGGCAGTAGAAGTTTTCAATTTTCCCTTGGTTCTCTGATGGTTCTGCTTGCAACAGCATGCTGGGGCCTGGAAAATAACTGTACCAGAAAAATATCGGAAAAAAGTACCTACCAGATCGTTACGATCAAGGGATTATGCTGTGGTATGGGATCTTTTGTGGTGGCAAAAATTGTCGGCGAATCCCTGCCGGAGATAAAATATGTTCTTCTGGCCATGCTTCTTGGATTTGTTGCTTATGGACTAAGTATCTTTCTTTATATTCGTGCTCAGAGGGATCTGGGGGCAGCGAAAACCAGTGCCTATTACGCAGTGGCACCATTTATCGGTACTTTTCTTGCCTTTGTGATAAACGGAGAAGAATTGACTTTGGTCTATTTGTTCGGATTACTCTTTATGATTGTGGGAACGATTTTTGTTGTGGCGGATACTCTGGTGAAAAATCACAGACATTTACATACCCATCTCATTACCCATACTCACGATGGAACCACTCACACTCATACAATCACCCATGAGCACAGCCACAATCATCTGGGACACGCAGAGGAACATACCCATCATCATAGTGAGAAAGAGTTGTTAAGAGAACTGCATTCGGCGCATATATAAAAAGAAAAGGAAGAGAACGAAAAATTCACTTCCTTACGCTATTACAATACCACAAATTTACAAAAAAATAAAGACTGTTTCTTTCCTTAATAAAGTGATAGAATGAACTACTATTTCAGATAATAGGATCTTATCAGTTATAAGTAGTGACAGGTTGCTTTTTCTAAGGGGGAAGAAAATGGAGAATAATTGGCTTGATTTATTACAGAATACAAATCAATTGATAAAGGTAATAATTCAATCGCAAATTACGTAAGAAATATGGTATTATGATACACAATATTTTACTAAATAAAAGTGAGCAGGAGATAATATACGATGAAAATTACAAAAGTTGCAGTCCTTGGAGCAGGAGCCGTTGGTTCCTATATCATCTGGGGACTTTCTAAACGTACAGATATAAAATTAGGAGTCATTGCAGAAGGTGATAGGGCAGAACGTCTTCGAAAAGGCTGCCTGATTAATGATGTTACCTATCATCCGGAAATATGGACACCGGAAGAAGCAAAAGGGGCAGATCTTTTAATCGTGTCGTTAAAATATGGGGCATTGCCGGGTGCACTGGACAGTATTTACACAGCGACAGAAGATAATACCATCGTCATGAGTTTAATGAATGGAATTGACAGTGAGGAGATGATTACTGAGCGAATCGGGGCTTCTCATATGTTATATTCGTTAATTAAGATTGCTTCTCGTGGAGAAAAAAATGGATATTACTTTAATCCGGAAACGACTCTGGGAATTGTTTTCGGAGAACTTTCTGCGCCATATGAGAGTGAGCGAGTGCAGGCTGTGGAGGAACTTTTTGCGAATACAGGACTTCACTATCGTACCACAGAGCATATCAGAGAGGAAATGTGGAGTAAGTTCCGGCTGAACGTTTGTAATAATCTGCCTCAGGCGATTCTTGGTGCGGGAGTTGGCTGTTATCAAGACAGTGTTCATATGAAAGCTATCAGTGAGGGCCTGAGAAAAGAACTGGAAGCGGTTGCCAGGGCAAAAGGAGTTGATATGAGTAAGATCGAAGCATCCTCCAGCCGCGGAAGTGCCGTTCCCGCATCAGCAAGGTATTCCACACTTCAGGATCTGGATGCAGGTCGTCATACAGAAATCGATATGTTTTCCGGTGCTTTGATACGTATGGGGAAGGAATTGGGAATACCGGTACCATATAATGAATATACTTACCATATGATAAAGGCCTTGGAAGAGAAAAATGATGGGAAATTCGATTACAGCGGAGAAAAGGAAAAAACCACCTGGGCAAGATGACAGTTCATCGTGTTGAGAATTCCATACATAACTTTGTAAAAAGGAGAATTAACTAAAAAGTCCTTGAAAAGTCCCCTTTTACAAGGTAGAATAGAAAACGATTATATTAACGAAAAAAGAGGTGCAAATCATGGAAAAAACAATGGATAAGATTATCGCATTAGCAAAAGCACGTGGCTTTGTGTACCAGGGATCCGAGATCTACGGCGGTCTGGCCAATACCTGGGATTACGGTAATCTTGGTGTTGAATTAAAGAATAACGTAAAAAAAGCATGGTGGAAGAAATTCATTCAGGAAAGCCCATACAACGTTGGTGTGGACTGTGCCATCCTGATGAACCCACAGACATGGGTAGCATCCGGACATCTGGGTGGATTCTCTGATCCCCTTATGGATTGTAAAGAATGTAAAGAGAGATTCCGTGCTGACCAGCTGATTGAAGATTATGCAAAAGAAAATGGAATAACACTGGAATCCTCTATCGACGGATGGTCTCAAGAAGAGATGAAGGCATTCATCGATGAACATAATGTGCCATGTCCAAGCTGTGGAAAACACAACTTTACTGATATCCGTCAGTTCAACCTGATGTTTAAGACTTTCCAGGGCGTAACAGAAGATGCAAAGAATACCGTATATCTTCGTCCGGAAACAGCACAGGGTATCTTTGTCAACTTTAAGAATGTACAGAGAACTTCCAGAAAGAAAGTGCCTTTTGGTATTGGTCAGATCGGTAAATCCTTCCGTAACGAGATCACACCAGGTAACTTTACTTTCCGTACCAGAGAGTTCGAGCAGATGGAACTGGAATTCTTCTGTAAACCTGACACAGACCTTGAGTGGTTTGCTTACTGGAAAGATTACTGTGTAAACTGGTTAAAGGATCTTGGAATCAAGGATGATGAGATGAGAATCCGTGACCATGATAAAGAAGAATTATCCTTCTATTCTAAAGCTACTTCCGATATCGAGTTCCTCTTCCCATTTGGATGGGGTGAATTATGGGGTATCGCAGACCGTACTGATTATGACCTTTCCCGTCATCAGGAAGTTTCTAATGTAGATATGTCCTACTTTGATGACGAAGAAAAGAGAAAATATATCCCATATGTTATCGAGCCATCCCTGGGTGCAGACCGTGTGACTCTTGCATTCTTATGTGCTGCATATGATGAAGAAGAAATCAAAGAAGGAGATGTAAGAACTGTGATGCACTTCCATCCGGCATTAGCTCCGGTGAAGATTGGTGTGCTTCCTCTTTCAAAAAAATTAAATGAAGGTGCTGAGAAGATTTATCAGGAATTATGCAAAACCTACAACTGCGAGTTCGATGACAGAGGTAATATCGGTAAGAGATACCGCCGTCAGGATGAGATTGGTACCCCTTATTGTATTACTTATGATTTTGATTCCGAAGAAGACGGTGCAGTAACCGTTCGTGACCGTGACACCATGGAACAGGAGAGAATCAAGATCGAAGATCTGAAAGCATACTTTGAGGAAAAATTCAACTATTAGGAGTTGAATATTGTTGCTTAATAAAATAAAGTTTAAAATTAATTTGATTTATTATATTAAGTGAAAGAAAACTGTTGTTATATAAAATGTCGCAATCTACTTTATTTAACCAAGTGGATTTCGGCAAAACTCATGAAACTTAAAAAATGAACAAAAAACACTTGATTTTTTTAATAAATAGTTGTATTTTATATCTAGCAATTGCGACAACATATTTTAAGTATTAAGTGAGAACAAAGGCGTTCGCGAATCAATAGATTCTCGGGCGCCTTTTCTAATATCATAGATAATCTTTTTAATATGATATGTTAAGAAAGTAAATGAAAGGATGTTACGGTTATGAAAACGAATGTCAAAGAAATATTTGGAATGAACGTATTCAACGACGCAGTTATGAAGGAAAGACTTCCAAAAGCTGCATATAAAAAGATGAAAGCGACCATCAATTCCGGCGAAGAACTGGATCCTGGCGTTGCAGATATCGTCGCTCATGAGATGAAAGAATGGGCCATTGAAAAAGGTGCTACTCATTTCACACACTGGTTCCAGCCACTGACAGGTATCACTGCTGAGAAACATGATGCATTTATCGATCCGCAGAGTGACGGAACAACATTACTTCGTTTCTCAGGAAAAGAGTTAATCAAAGGTGAACCGGATGCTTCCTCTTTCCCTTCCGGTGGTCTTCGTGCAACATTTGAAGCAAGAGGATATACAGCATGGGATTGTACATCACCTGCCTTCATCAAAGAAACTCCTCATTCAACAATCCTTTGTATTCCAACAGCATTCTGTTCTTATAAAGGAGAGGCTCTTGATAAAAAGACTCCATTGCTTCGTTCCATGCAGGCACTGGATGTTCAGGCAATCAGAATCTTAAGATTATTTGGTAATACAACAGCAAAACATGTATCTACATCCGTAGGACCGGAACAGGAATACTTCTTAGTAGATAAAGAAAAATTCTTAAAGAGAAAAGACTTAATCTTTACAGGAAGAACCTTATTTGGCGCTATGCCTCCAAAAGGACAGGAGATGGACGATCATTATTTCGGAACCATTCCGGAAAGAATCCTTTCCTTCATGGAAGTGTTCAATCAGGAACTGTGGAAACTGGGTATTTCCGCAAAAACACAGCATAATGAAGTTGCTCCAGCACAGCATGAGATCGCACCAATCTACGATCAGAACAATATTGCAACTGATCACAACCAGCTGGTTATGGAAACTGCACAGCGTGTAGCAGACGATATGGGATTAAAATGCTTACTTCATGAAAAACCTTTTGCAGGAATCAATGGTTCCGGTAAACATAACAACTGGTCCATGTGTACAGATGAAGGTGAGAACCTCTTAGATCCAGGCAGAACACCTCACCAGAACATGCAGTTCTTATTATTCCTTGCAGCAGTAATCCGTGCTGTAGATGAACATGCAGATTTACTTCGTCTGTCTGCATCCACACCAGGTAACGATCACCGTCTTGGAGCAAACGAAGCACCTCCTGCAATCATCTCCATCTTCCTTGGAGAACAATTAAATGACGTAGTAGAACAGTTTGTAGATGCCGGCGAAGCAACAAGCTCCTTAGAAGGAGAAGAATATGTATCCGGTGTACATTCTCTTCCACACTTTAAGAAAGATGCAACAGACCGTAACAGAACATCACCATTTGCTTTCACAGGTAATAAATTTGAATTCCGTATGGTTGGTTCTACTCAGTCTATCGCAGACCCTAATACAATCTTAAATACTATCGTTGCCGAAGTATTATGTGATATGGCAGATAAACTGGAAGCAGCAGATAACTTTGAGATGGGTGTTCACGATATGATTAAAGAGACTATCAGTGATCATCAGAGAGTAATCTTCAACGGTAATGGTTACTCTGATGAATGGGTAGCTGAAGCAGAAAAACGTGGACTTCCAAACATCAAATGTATGGTAGATGCAGTTCCTGCGCTTACAAAACCAGATGCAATTGAAATCTTCGAGAAACATGGTGTATTCACAGCAGCAGAGTTAGAGTCCCGTGCAGAAGTATTATATGAAAACTACTCAAAGACAATCAATATCGAGGCTCTGACAATGATTGATATGGCGAAAAAACAGATTATCCCGGCTTGTATTAAATATCAGACCAGCCTTGCTGAATCTGTAAACTCCATCAAAGCAGCAAATCCTGCAGTAGATACATCCGTACAGGCTTCTCTCATGGCAGAAATTTCCGAAAACCTGAAAGCAATGTATGAAGCTCTCGCAGAATTAGAAGAAGTTACATCCACTGCAGAAAACATGGAAGAAGGAGCAGATCAGGGTCACTACTACCATGACGTAGTATTTGCAGCAATGGATGCTTTAAGAGCACCAGCAGACAAACTCGAAATGTTAGTATCCAAAGAAGCATGGCCATTCCCAAGCTATGGAGACTTAATCTTCGAAGTATAATTACTCATAAATCCTATATGTGTATAAAACATCACAAAAAAGGGGCTGTCAAATTAAATGAAGCGCAGCCGCTGACACAACGATAAAGGAAACTGTTCCTTTACATTTGTATGACCGTGCGCGTACTTCGGTCTGAAAAGTCTTCTGATTCCGGACACTTTCATGTCCGTTTCAGAAAAGACTTTTCTCTCTCTTGTTCGCTGCAATGTCATAGCGCCATGTAAAGGAACGGTTTCCTTTTTCATTATATTAATCAAGCTGCGCATTTCTAATTCGTATTTTTCTTGTCTTTTGTACAGACCGATTCGCAATTCCTTGATTTAAAACCGTATTATAATTGTTTTTTGTACGAATTGATATACGATTTCCTATTTAGAATCCGTATATCCTCTTACATAAACGAAATATTATGCCAGTCGCACAATAAATTTGACAAAAACACAGTAGTTCGCTATATTAAAGGATGTTTTGATATAAAAAAGATTTGGAGCAAAGATGAAATACCATTATTATGAAATCATAGAAAAGTTAAAAAAAAGAGGAAGCATTCCTGGACTGGAATCGATTAGAAGGCTCTTAGATGAACTGAATCATCCGGAAGATAAACTCAGAATCGTTCATATTGCAGGAACCAACGGAAAAGGCTCCGTTTTTGCGTTTCTATCTTCAATTTTACAGGAAGGCGGATATCGGGTAGGAAGATATATTTCTCCTACTATTCAATGCTATGAAGAACGGTTTCAGATTGACGGGAATTTTATTGAGAAAGAAAAACTGGAAAGATATTTTATGACAGTAGAGGATGCCTCGAATCGTGTAGAAGATCAATATGGCGTTAAGCCAACCCTCTTTGAAGTAGAGACAGCAATTTCATTTCTGTATTTTGCCGAAGAGAATGTAGATTTTGCTTTGGTAGAAACGGGGATGGGTGGGACGCTCGATGCCACAAATATCATCGCACATCCGATTCTCACTGTAATTTCTTCAATCAGTTATGATCATAAAGGGATATTGGGCGATACACTGGAAGAAATCGCCGCTCAGAAAGCGGGTATTATTAAAGAAAGAATTCCGGTGATTGTATCAGAAAATCCGCAAAATGTTCGAGCAATAATCAAAGAGAGAGCAGAGGAATGTAAGAGCCCGGTTTCTTTTGTACAAAATGAAGACTACATTATAATAGAAGAAAGGGAACAGGGAAGTACTTTTCAGTGGAAAAATCAGAAATTTTCCATCAAGCTTCCGGGAAAACATCAGATTTCCAATGCAGTGACCGCTTTGGAGGCAGCAAGGCAGCTACGTGAACTATGGGATCCTCATCATAGCATTAACGAAAAAAACATGATTACTGGATTGAAAAATACCCGTTGGCCGGGCAGGCTGGAAATTTTTCGTGAAAGTCCCCTGTTTTACCGGGATGGTGCTCACAATCCCGATGCTGCTGGTAAACTGAGAGAGTTTTTGGAAAAACATTTTACAAATAAGAAAATCATTTATATAATGGGAGTATTGAGGGATAAAGAGTATAAGAAAATGCTGCAGGTTCTCATACCGCTGGCTGACAGTATTTATGTATTTCGCCCTGAAAATGAAAGAGGGCTTGAGGCAGAAGTACTTGCAGGAGCTGTGCAGGAATTTGGAAAAAATGCAGTGGTTTGTAATAATGTGAATCAGGCAGTGAGAGAAGCGTTGACAGAAGCCCGCGAAGAGGATGTGATCGTTGCCTGGGGTTCTTTATCTTTTATGGAAGACATGGAGGTTGCAAGATGAAAATAGGCAATCATTTATTTGATTTGGAAACAAAAAGTTATATTATGGGAATTTTAAATGTGACTCCCGATTCTTTTTCGGATGGCGGAAAATACCAATCTCTGGAACTTGCCGTTGCACAGGCAAGGCGCATGGTGGAAGAAGGCGCAACGATCATTGACATCGGTGGCGAATCCACCAGACCTGGTCATGAGAAGATTTCTGACGAAGAAGAGATTCGTCGTGTAGTACCGGTTATTGAAGCAGTTAAAAAAGAGTTAGACGTGGCAATTTCACTGGATACCTATAAATATGCAGTGGCAGAAGCTGGAATTGCTGCCGGGGCAGATATGATTAATGATATCTGGGGATTAAAATGGGATGAGAGGCTGGCACCGCTTATTGCCAGAACAGGAGTGGCCTGTTGCCTGATGCATAACCGACAGAATGCCGAATACAATGACTTTTTACAGGGATTCCGGGAAGATATGGAAGAGACTGTTGCGATTGCAAAAAATGCTGGGATTGCAGAGGATAAGATTATGCTTGATCCGGGGGTTGGTTTTGGAAAGACCTACGAACATAATCTGATTGTCATGAACCATCTGGAATTGATGAAAAAGTTCAATTATCCGTTCCTTCTTGGAACTTCCAGAAAGTCTATGATCGGAAATGCCCTTGATCTCCCGGTAGATCAGAGAGTGGAAGGCACTGTAGCGACCACTGTCATGGGAAGAATGAAAGGGGCTTCTGTATTCCGGGTACATGATGTAGAAGAAAATATACGTGCTCTGCAGATGACAGATGCCATTTTGGAAGTGGAATAACGAGGAGAGAAAATGGATCAAATTATTGTTAAGAATCTGGAAGTATTCTGTCATCATGGAGTATATAAAGAAGAAAATGTTCTGGGACAGAAATTTCTGGTCAGTGCAGTATTGTACTTAAACACCCGAAAAGCGGGGCGTTCCGATGTGTTGACGGATTCCATCAGTTACGGTGATGTCTGCCGCATGATTATGGCAGAGATGAAGAAACAAAATGATAATCTTCTGGAACGTGTAGCGGAGAGACTGGCACAAAAAATCTTGCTGGACTTCTCCATGGTAGAAAAAGTTTCCATAGAAGTAAAGAAACCATGGGCTCCGGTCATGATGCATCTGGATTATGCCTCGGTGAAGATTGAGAGAAGCTGGCATAAAGCATACATCGGTGCAGGATCTAATATGGGAGATCGGGCAGCATATTTAAAAATGGCCGAAGAGCAGTTGGAAAAGAACGAAGAGATACGTAATCTGAGAGCCGCAAAAGTCATTGAAACGGAACCTTATGGCTACCTGGAGCAGGATCAATTTTTAAATACGGTTTATGAGATTGAGACTTTGTTGGAACCGGACGAGCTGCTGGAAGTGTTGCAGAATATCGAAAAGGAAGCCAAACGTACCAGAGAAATACACTGGGGCCCGAGAACCCTTGATTTGGATATCTTGTTATACGATCACTTTGTGACGGAAGAAGAAACACTTATTTTGCCACATCCCGAAATGCAGAAAAGATTATTTGTTCTGGAACCTCTCTGTGAACTGAATCCTTATGGGGTACATCCTTTATTGAAGATACGATTTTGCGATATGAGAGATGAACTGCGGGCAATGGAACAAAAAAATAGAAGAATGGAAATAAAAGGGTAGAGGAACTGTTGAAGTATGGAAAAGAAAACAAATGGTGTAGATGAAGCAAGAGATAAAATAAAAGAAGTCGATTATCAGATTGCGGAACTTTTTGAAAAACGAATGAAATATGCAGCGGAGCTGGCACAGGCCAAAAAAGAAGTGGGTGCACCAATTTATGATAAAAACCGTGAAGATGAAAAGATTGCAGATATTACGAAAAACCGCTCCAATCCTTTTGTGGTAAAGGGACTGGAAGAAATATTTATTCAGCTGTTATCCATCAGCCGAAAATATCAGTATCATCTGGTGCATCAAAGAGATCGTTATATCGAGAATTATTTTACAGAAGTGCCGGAGCTTGTTATGTTTCCGGATACCCGGGTCGTATATCCGGGGGTGCCGGGATCTTTCAGTGAGATGGCCTGTGAGAAGTTTTTTGGAAAAGAAACCGATCATTATTCTGTTGTCAATTTCAAAGATGTTGCCCTGGCATTGAATAACGGAGATGCCGATTATGGTATTTTGCCGATTGAGAATTCAACTGCCGGAGATGTGACGGGAGTGTATGACATTCTTCTGGAAAATGATGTGTGTATTGTAGGGGAAGAATTCGTAAAAGTAGATCATTGTCTCCTTGGATGTAAGGGGAGTAAAATAGAAGATATCAAGACCGTATTTTCTCATCCCCAGGGTCTGATGCAATGTGCTCCATATCTGGAAAAACTGGATGCGAAGCAGATCAGTGTGGAGAATACTGCCATTGCAGCAGAAAGAGTAGCCAAAGAAGGATTGAAAGATCAGGCAGCCATCGCCAGCCGAAGGGCAGCAGAGATCTATGGTCTGGATATTCTGGAAGAGTCTGTGAATTTTGAGAAAAGTAATGTTACCCGCTTTGTTGTGATTTCCAAAAAACGTCAGTATACAGAAAATGCCAAGAAAGTCAGTATTTCCATCACTCCTCTTCATGAGGATGAGAGTGGTTTGCTCTATAATATTTTGTCCCATTTCCTGTATAATAACCTGAACCTCTCCCATATTGAATCCGTCCCTCTTCCGGAAAAACCATGGGTGTATCGATTCTATATTGATATTGCCGGCAATCTCCATGATCCGGCGGTGAGAAATGCATTACAGGGAATTCGTGCAGAGGTAGCAGAATTTAAGATTTTAGGAAATTATTGATAAGAATACTCATTCTTGGATAAGAATTGCAACAGTGACACTTGATGAAAAGGAAATGCATGTATGAATGAATCAAATAAAAACAAATATAGTAAGAAAAAAAATATTCTTTCCATCGTTTTTAAAGGGATAGCATCTGTGCTTTTACTTTTTCTGATGTGGTTTTTATGCCATAATTTTATGGATTATCAGAAAAATGCGACAAACCAGGTGAATAAATACCGGATTGATCAGGTATGCCTTATGTCCGAAGGGACGGAGGTTACACAGAATTTTGTGGCAAAACATACCCATTTGAAAACGGTGAAATTATATTTCAGTAATGACTATACCGGTGTCGCAGAAGGAAAACTGCTTCTTGATATTATGGATCTGGACATGGGTCAGAGTGTTTGTCACATGGAAAAGAATATTAAAGATTTGCTGAATAATGATTATACAGAATTTGACACGAATATTCAGCTCATAAAAAACAGAGAATATGCGATACGGCTTACCACCGAAGGAGCCCAGTCCGGTAAGGAACCGATCGTGTACCAGTGGAGTACCAAAGAAAAAGGATTCAAGGGGAAAATGCTGGTTGGGCAGGAAAAACAGAAGAAATATCTGGTTGCCAAATTTTATTATCCGGTGACGATTTACCGGCAGTGGGCAGGAATTTGTCTGATCATTGGCCTGACGATTCTTCTCGTTTTGTTCCCAATTCCGTTGCCGGAGCGTTTTAAAACGTTTATCGGTTATATCCTGTTTTTTGCTGCACCATTTTTCTCCTTCTGGTTTGTAGAGCGTTTTACCGATAACTCGATTTTTAAACTGGGAACAGCAGAATTCTGGCTGAATATTCTCGTCTATTATCTCTTTTTCGGAATCCTGTATCTCCTTTTGGTTTCCAGAAAAGCAGCTGTGACGGTGGGAACAATATTCTGGTACATAGTTGGTCTTGCCAATTATTATGTGTTAAGTTTTAAAGGTGCACCGATTGTTCCTTCTGATATCATGTCGGCATCAACCGGATTCAGTGTGGCGCAGAATTACACTTATACCATTCAGCCGGTATTTGTTTGGAATGCTCTGTTCTTGCTTTTATATCTGGCAGTGTTATTACGATGTCCGATCAAGAGGAAAACAGGGTGGAAAAAACGTCTGATCATGGGCGTCGTGATTGTTCTTTCTGCTTCTGTTCTAGGCGGATTTGTAGTCGAACAGAAAACATTGAAAAGCTATGGAATTAAGAATAATGTCTGGGATCAGAAAAAAGGATATGCCAAAAACGGCTTCTTCTTTGGATTTGTGCTGAATATGAACTCTTTAGTTCAGGAAAAACCGAGCAACTATTCGGTGGAGGCCGCACAGGATATTGCAGCCAAATATGAAGAGAGTTTTGCCAATGAAGAAACGAAGAAAAAAGGACGTCTGAAAACAAAAAATGGTGAGAAACCGAATGTGATCGCTATCATGAACGAGGCTTTTGCAGATCTTTCAGTTGTGGGAGATTTTACAGTAAATCAGGATTATATGCCATTTATCCATAATCTGAATAAAAATACCATTAAAGGCAATTTGTATATGTCTATTTTTGGATCCGGTACCTGTAACTCAGAATTCGAATTTCTTACCGGAAACAGCATGGCATTTCTGCAGAGCGGTATCATTGCCTACACGCAGGTGGTCAAAGGGAAACTGCCAAATATGACCTATCTTTTACAAGAACAGGGTTATAAAGGCAATGTAGCACTGCATCCATATCTTGCTACCGGATGGAAT
This sequence comes from Lachnospiraceae bacterium, assembly GCA_028721415.1. Lineage (GTDB taxonomy): Bacteria > Bacillota > Clostridia > Lachnospirales > Lachnospiraceae > Anaerobutyricum. The sequence continues at coordinate 71,223 of JAQYIU010000039.1, forward strand.
CGGGTGGAGGTATACCAGGAAATGGGATTTGAAAACTTCTACAGTGAGAGTGATTTTACCAATCCATTGATGTATCGTAAGTATATCTCTGATCAGTCCAATATGGAGAAGATTGTAGAATTGTATGAGAATCGTCAGGAGACAGAGGAGCCATTTTACCTGTTTAATGTGACGATGCAGAACCATGGAGGTTTTGACAAAGCTTATAGTAATTTTACCAATGATATCCAGATTACGGATAATCATAAAAATGAGCAGGCGGAACAATATCTTTCTCTGATCAAGAAAACCGATGAGGCTTTCCAATATCTGGTAGAGTATTTCTCCAAGGTGGATGAACCGACGATCATCGTGATGTTTGGAGATCATCAACCGGCAGTGGAAACTAAGTTTTATGAGAGCCTTCTTGGTAAATCAACTTCGGAGCTTACGCCGAAAGAATTATTAAAGAAATATCAGACTCCGTTCATTATATGGGCGAACTACGATATAAAAGAAACAACGATTGATAAGATGAGCGCCAACTATCTGGGAGCTTATGTGATGCAGGAAGCAGGGCTTGAAATGAGTCCGTATCAGAAATTCCTCATGAAATTATATGAAAAACTTCCTGTATTAAATGCAATGGGAGCGATTGATGCAGAAGGTAATTATTATGAATCTGCAAAAGAAACTCCATATGATGACCTGGTTCGTGAATATCAGATTTTACAGTATAATAATCTGATTGATCTGGATAACACCGTAGATTCTTTCTTTTATCTGGAAGAATAGATGAAATCTGAAAACGTTTCTATGCGTGAGGAAGTGCGGAGGTAGAAATGAAAAAATATACGTTAATCAGTCTGATGTTGGTTGTTATGGTATTGACGGTTGTTCTGTCAGCCTGTGGAAAAAAGGAAGCCTCAGATCAGCCGGCAGAGGCGAGTACATCTATTCAGAATGCTGATCCGGAGAATCTGGATGATATTACCATGGATGCTCTGGTAGATGAAGCAATGAAACAGATGACATTGGAACAAAAAATCGGTCAGCTTTTTATTGTTTGTACGGATTCGCTGGATTTCAATGCGGAAACTGAAATGACAGATGAGATGAAAACGAATCTGGAGAAATATCAGCCGGGCGGTGTGATTTTATTTTCTTTTAATCTTGATCATCGGGAACAGACAACAGAATTTATTCAGGATATGAAAGAAACGACGAAAATACCAATGTTTATTTCTGTAGATGAAGAAGGCGGCAATGTGGCCAGAATTGCCAATACGGATGGTATGGGAACGACGAAATTCCCATCCATGGCTACCATCGGAGAAACCGGAGATCCATCGCAGGCTTATACCGTGGGGGATACCGTTGGACGGGAAATCTCTGAATTGGGGTTCAATCTGGATTTTGCCCCTGTCGCAGACCTCTCCACCAATGAGGATAACACAGAAATCGGAGAGCGAAGCTTCGGCAGTGATCCGGATCTGGTTTCCCAGATGGTGAGTCAGGAAGTAAAGGGACTTCAGAACAACGGGGTAAGTGCCGCGTTGAAACATTTTCCGGGACAGGGAAATGCCGGAGAAGATACCCACAAAGGATATGTGAATCTGGATGTGACCATTGATGGATTGCGGGATAACGAATTTCTTCCATTTGAAGAAGGCATTGCTGCCGGAGCAGATATGATCATGATGTCGCATGTTTCTGTGAAAGGAATTACACAGAGTGATATCCCTGCATCCCTTTCCAGTCTGATGGTCAATGATATTCTCAGGGAAGAACTGCAATATGACGGAATCATTATTACAGATGCGATGAATATGAAGATCATCACAAAGTTTTATGAGGCAGGTCAGGCGGCGGTTTCTGCTATAAAAGCAGGAAATGACATGATTCTGATGCCGGATAATTTTGAGAGTGCTTATGAAGCCGTTTCAGAAGCGGTGGAAGAGGGCACTTTGTCAGAAAAAAGAATTAATGCATCTGTGAGGCGAATTCTTGAGGTTAAGATCCGCAGAGGCATCCTTCCTTTAAATTCTTCAATACTGGAAAAGATTACACAGGCCGAATAACGGTAAAAACATAAAAAATGAAAGTTTGGGACGCCATTCCGTCATAATAGCATTGAAATATCTTGTGTTATCTTTTTTTTTATGCTAGTATACTTACGCTGAATGAAATGAAAATTCTTGAATTTAGGAGGATAAAGATGGCATTTGATATCGAACAACAGGTAGAAATGGAATCCGGATTACATGAAGAATGTGGCGTCATGGGAGTGTATGATCTCGATGGGAACGATGTGGCTTCTACAGTCTATTATGGGCTTTTTGCACTTCAGCACAGGGGCCAGGAAAGCTGTGGTATCGCCGTTTCTGATACCGATGGGCCAAAGAAAAACATCCAGGTTCACAAAGGAATGGGACTGGTGAACGAAGTTTTCAGCAGTGAGAATCTGGAGAAATTAAAAGGAAATATCGGAGTGGGACATGTTCGTTATTCCACCGCAGGTTCCAGTACCCGTGAGAATGCACAGCCGCTTGTGTTGAATTATTATAAAGGTACCCTTGCATTGGCTCATAATGGTAATCTAATCAATGCATTGGAACTCAGAGAAGAACTGGAGAAAACCGGTGCGATTTTCCAGACAACGATTGATTCAGAAGTGATCGCATATCACATTGCAAAAGAGAGAATTAACTCCGGAACTGCAGAGGAAGCAGTACTTGCAGCTATGAGAAAGCTGAAAGGTGCTTATTCTCTGATCGTTATGAGTCCGAGAAAACTGATTGGAGCCAGAGATCCTTTTGGATTCCGTCCACTTTGTATCGGAAAAAGAGATAATGCGTACCTTCTTGCATCGGAAACCTGTGCGCTGGATACTGTCGGCGCAGAGTTTGTCAGAGATGTTGAGCCGGGTGAGATTGTAACGATTTCCAAAGAAGGTATTTTATCCAATCGTTCTATGTGTCAGAATAATCCATCCAAAGAAGCAAGATGTATTTTTGAATATATTTATTTTGCAAGACCGGATTCTGTTTTTGACGGAATCGGTGTCAATGCAAGCCGTATCCGTGCCGGACGATTCCTTGCACAGGATTCTCCGGTGGAAGCTGATCTGGTAGTTGGCGTCCCGGAGTCCGGTAATCCGGCAGCGCAGGGTTATGCCATGGAATCCGGTATTCCATATGGAACGGCTTTTATTAAGAATTCTTATGTCGGAAGAACATTTATCAAGCCAAAACAGAGTATGAGAGAAAGCAGTGTGCAGGTAAAATTAAATGTTCTGAAAGAAAACGTAAAAGGAAAACGTATTATTATGATCGATGACTCCATTGTTCGTGGAACAACCTGTGGACGCATTGTCCGTATGCTGAAAGATGCGGGAGCCAAAGAGGTACATGTTCGTATCAGTTCTCCTCCATTCCTTCATCCATGTTATTTTGGAACCGATATTCCGACCGAAGATCAGCTGGTAGCTTACGGAAAGACCGTAGAAGAAATCCGTGAGATTTTAGGAGCAGACTCCCTTGCTTATCTCGATATGAGCCGTCTGGGAGAGCTGTGTGAAGGACTTCCGTACTGTGATGCCTGCTTCAGCGGCAATTATCCTCTGGATCCGCCGAAACATGATATTCGTGGAGAACAGGGCTAATCATAGATGAATTATGATAAAAGTTAAAATTCGTAAGAATGTTTCTTGAAAATGTATCGTATTTTTGGGAAATAAATGATATAATTAAGTAGTTGTCCTAAATAAATTACATAATTAACGGAAACTATAAAAGAAAGTACACAATCAGATAATAATAGGAGGTTCGCATGTACGATAAATATCAGAGTCCGCTTTCCGAGCGTTACGCAAGCAAAGAGATGCAGTATATTTTCTCTCCGGAGAAGAAGTTTAAAACTTGGAGAAAACTCTGGATCGCTCTTGCTGAGACAGAATATGAGCTGGGTCTTGACAGCGTGACAAAGGAACAGATTGAAGAATTGAAAGCTCATGCAGACGATATTAATTTTGAGGTGGCACAAGCCAGAGAAAAAGAAGTAAGACATGACGTTATGTCTCACGTTTATGCATATGGACAGCAGTGTCCGAATGCAAAAGGAATTATTCATCTGGGAGCAACATCCTGTTATGTTGGTGATAATACAGACATCATCATCATGACAGAGGCCTTAAAGCTGGTGAGAACCAAACTTCTTAATGTCATCAGTGAACTGGCAGCTTTTGCCATGAAATATAAGGATCTGCCAACGCTGGCATTCACTCATTTCCAGCCGGCGCAGCCGACAACTGTTGGTAAGAGAGCAACATTATGGCTCAATGAGCTGATGCTTGATCTGGAAGATCTGGATTATGTGATCGGAAGCATGAAGCTTCTCGGATCCAAAGGAACCACAGGAACTCAGGCAAGTTTCCTGGAATTATTTAACGGAGATCATGAGACGATCCGTAAGATTGATCAGAAAATCGCAGAAAAGATGGGATTTGAATCCTGTTATCCGGTTTCCGGACAGACCTATTCCCGTAAAGTGGACAGCCGTGTGCTGAATGTTTTAGGTGGAATTGCACAGTCTGCTCACAAGTTCTCCAATGATATCCGTCTCCTTCAGCATCTGAAAGAGATTGAAGAACCATTTGAGAAAAATCAGATCGGATCCTCTGCAATGGCATATAAGAGAAATCCGATGAGAAGCGAGAGAATTGCATCTCTTGCCAACTATGTGATGTCAGACACCATGAATCCTGCCCTGGTTGCATCTACCCAGTGGTTCGAGAGAACACTGGATGATTCCGCGAACAAACGTCTTTCTGTTCCAGAAGGATTCCTTGCTATTGATGGTATTCTGGATCTTTACCTCAATGTAGTAGATGGTCTTGTGGTATATCCGAAGGTAATTGAAGCACATCTCATGAGAGAGCTTCCATTCATGGCAACCGAGAATATCATGATGGATGCAGTAAAAGCCGGTGGAGACAGACAGGAACTTCATGAGAGAATCCGTCAGCATTCCATGGCAGCAGGGCGTGTTGTGAAAGAAGAAGGAAAAGATAATGATCTTCTTGAAAGAATTGCAAATGATCCGGCTTTCGGTATGACGCTTGATCAGTTGAAAGCCATTATGAAACCGGAGAACTTCGTTGGACGTGCGCCGGAACAGACCGAAGAGTATATTCGTGACTTTGTGCAGCCTGTTTTGGATCAGAACAAAGAGATTCTTGGCTTGAAAGCAGAGATTAACGTGTAAGAACGAGTGGAATAAACGGGAAGGGATTATACATTGGGCAAAAATAATACAAAAGAAGGAAATGTAATAGCACAGGCTTCGATATTGATGGTGGCTGGGATTGTGGTGAGAATTATCGGTATTTTATACCGCAGTCCTGTCACGAGTATCATCGGAGATGAAGGAAATGGTTACTATGGTTTTGCAGTAAATATCTATACCATGGTATTGCTGATTGCTTCCTATAGTATTCCGATGGCAGTGGCGAAGGTGGTATCCGGCAAACTGGCACTCAAACAGTACCGGGATGCACACAAAGTGTTTTATGCAGCTCTGATTTATGTTTGTATTGTCGGTGGGATTGCGTCACTGTTTACTTATTTTGGCGCATCTCTCCTGATTCCGGACAGCCAGGCGAAAGCAATTCCAGTGCTTCGGGTTCTTGCGCCTACTATTTTCTTTTCTGGTTTTCTTGGTGTGCTCCGTGGATATTTCCAGGGGCACAGTACCATGATGCCGACATCTATTTCTCAGATTATTGAGCAGATTGTGAATGCCATCGTCAGTATCGGTGCGGCAGTTCTGTTTATTCATCTGTTTGCTGGTGGAGATCCGGAGAAGATTCCGGTATTTGGCGCCATGGGAAGTGCTGCCGGTATAGGTGCCGGGATTATTGCGGGACTTCTTTTTATGCTTTTTATTTACCGTTGTAACAGTAAATATTTTAAGGCTCACAGAGAGAAGGATGTCTCCGGTGCAGACAGCTCTTATAAAGATATTTTTAAAATTATCTTTTTGATGGTGACCCCAGTAATTTTAAGCACCTTTATTTACAATGTCAGTGCGACTATCGACCAGACGATCTTTGTAGATATTATGGATTTTAAAGGGATGGCAGCCGATACAGCAGCATCTCTTTATGGTGTATTCCAGACCAAATATTACACACTGATCAATGTTCCGGTTGCATTGGCCAATTCTATGTCTACGGCCATGATTCCGGCGGTATCCTCCACATTTACTTTGAAGGAATACGACCGCTGCAATGCTCACGTGAACCGGGCTATTCATTTCACCATGATGCTCAGTATTCCGTGTGCTATTGGACTTTGCGTGCTGGCTAATCCGATCATGCAGGTGCTGTTTCCGCAGAAGGAGACCATTCATCTTGCGATTAAACTCTTAAGAGTCGGATGCATCAGTGTAGTATTTTACAGCTTGTCAACGGTGACCAATGGAGTGTTGCAGGGCATCGGAAAGGTAAATATTCCTCTTCGCAATGCGGCAGTTGCTCTTGTCCTCCATGTGATCTTCCTGGCGGGAATGCTTTTTACTACCGATTTAGATCTTCTGGCAATGGTATTTGCCACCATGGCATATTCCTTTATGATGTGTCTGTTTAACAGTCTGTCAGTAAAGAAATATCTTGGATATACACAGGAAGTTCGTAAGACTTTTGTGATACCTGCTGTTTCCGCTATGATCATGGGAATCAGTTGCTATGTATTCTATCAGGGCATTTATGTGATTCTTGTGACTATATTTGGAGCAATTATTCCGGGTAGAGTGCTTGTCCTGCTGGGACTTGGAGCAGCAATTATATTTGCAGTTGCAGTATATTTTGTGCTGGAACTGAAATTAAAGGGTGTGACGGAAGAAGATCTTCTGGAATTCCCGAAAGGAACGACATTACTTCGTTATGCAAAAAGATTTCATTTGATTTAAAGAAGTTTCTTTACTTCTGGAAGAAAGTGAGATATAATTAAAATGTTTGTTTACGACTCGTTGTTGTCGAACAATACAGATAGATTTTAGTTAGCTTGGGAGGATAAGTTTATGGTAAAAGCAATTGTAGGCGCTAACTGGGGAGACGAGGGTAAAGGTAAGATTACTGATATGCTTGCACAGGATTCAGATATTATTATCCGTTTCCAGGGTGGTGCCAATGCAGGCCATACAATTATAAATAATTACGGTAAGTTTGCACTGCACACTTTACCATCCGGTGTTTTCTATGACCATACTACTAGCATTATTGGTAATGGTGTGGCTCTGAATATTCCGGTTCTTTTTAACGAGATTCAGGATATTGTATCCAAAGGGGTTCCGATGCCTAAGATTCTCGTTTCAGACAGAGCACAGATTGTGATGCCATATCACATTTTATTTGATCAGTATGAAGAAGAGCGTCTGGGAGGCAAGTCCTTTGGCTCCACCAAATCTGGTATCGCCCCGTTCTATTCCGATAAATATGCCAAGATTGGTTTCCAGGTCAGTGAGTTATTTATGGAAGAAGAAGAGCTGCGTGAGAAGATTGATCGAGTGCTCACTCAGAAAAATGTCATTTTGGAACATCTGTATCACAAACCACTTATCGATGCAGATGAACTTTATAATATCTTAATGGAATATAAAGAGATGGTAGCTCCTCATGTATGTAATGTTTCCGCATACCTTGACAAAGCACTGAAGGAAGGCAAGAATATTCTTCTGGAAGGACAGCTTGGAACTCTCAAGGATCCGGATCATGGTATTTATCCGATGGTTACTTCTTCTTCCACTCTTGCAGCATACGGTGCAATCGGTGCAGGTATTCCTCCATATGCAATTGAGAAGGTTGTTACTGTATGTAAGGCATACAGCAGCGCTGTTGGTGCAGGTGCTTTTGTCAGCGAAATTTTTGGTGAGGAAGCACAGGAGATGCGTGTCCGCGGTGGTGACGGCGGTGAATTTGGTGCTACTACAGGAAGACCTAGAAGAATGGGATGGTTTGACTGTGTAGCTTCTAAGTACGGATGTCGCCTTCAGGGTACAACAGATGTGGCATTTACCGTAGTGGATGTGCTCGGATATCTGGATGAGATTCCGGTATGTGTCGGATACGATATCGATGGTGAAGTGACTACTGAATTCCCTGTTACCCATCTGTTAGAGAAGGCAAAACCAGTTCTGAAAGTTCTTCCAGGATGGAAATGCGAAATTCGTGGAATTAAGAAGTATGAAGATCTACCGGAAAATTGCCGGAATTACATTGAGTTTATTGAGGAACAGATCGGATATCCGATTACCATGGTTTCCAATGGACCTGGACGTGACGATATTATTTATCGTAACAAATAATCAGAATATATTTCATGCGGCAGACTGCATGATTCCACAGGAGCTTTTGTGCACGAAAATGCAGAAAGCTCCTTATGCATTTGAATGAAGACAAATAGGAGGTAATTTATGAAGATACTTTCCATAGCGATCCCAAGCTATAATTCTCAGGATTATATGAGAAATTGCATTGATAGTTTGCTGACCGGCGGGGAAGAAGTGGAGATATTGATTGTAGATGACGGATCGAAGGATTCAACTCCTCAGATTGCAGATGAATATCAGGAGAAATATCCGGAAATCGTGAAAGCGATTCATCAGCCCAATGGGGGACATGGAGAAGCAGTGAATGCAGGTATTCGAAATGCAACAGGATATTTTTATAAAGTAGTAGACAGTGATGATTGGGTCGATCAGGATGCATATAAAAAGATTCTGGACTTTTTGCGGGAAGCCGTGAAAGAAGAGGAACCGCTGGATATGCTGATTTCCAATTATGTATATGAGAAACAGGGAGCGAAGCATAAGAAGGTGATCCAGTATCATTCCATTCTGCCGGAAAATCGGTATTTTGGATGGGAAGAGATTGGTCATTTTAAGGCCAGCCAGAATATACTGATGCATTCGGTCATCTATCGAACAGAAATGCTCAGAAATTGTGGTTTTGAACTTCCAAAGCACACATTCTATGTCGATAATATTTTTGTGTACTGGCCACTGCCGTACGTGAAGAAAATGTATTATCTTGATGTGGATTTTTATCGGTATTTTATTGGCCGGGATGATCAGTCTGTCAATGAAAAAGTGATGATTTCCAGAATTGATCAGCAGATCCGCGTTAATAAGATCATGATTGATATCTATGCTCAACATGAAGATTCATTTTCCTGTGATCAACTGAAGGAATATATGCTTCATTATCTGGAGACAATACTACTTGTGACTTCCGTTCTTCTGATGAAGATGAACACAGAGGAAGCGGATGCGATGCGCGAAGATGTATGGGAATATCTTCAGGCAAAATCTCCGGAAGCGTATCAGATTCTGAGAAAATCCATCTTTGGAAAGGTTTCCAATTTTAAAGGAAAACTCGGTCATACCATTACCATGGGAGGATACAAGATTGCACAGAAATGGATTGGATTCAACTAATCTTATAAAAAGGCAGGATATTTATCTGATACTATTGTTTCTTATTATCGGTCTGTTTGCCTTTCTGTGGGTTCATTTTCATAAACAGGCAGGGGCGATGGTTCAGGTAACTGTGGATGGTGCTGTTCAGGGAAATTATCCTCTTCAACAGGAGCAGCAGATTCCCATAACAGGAGATGGATGGACAAATACCATTCTCATAAAAGACGGATTTGCCAATATGATAACAGCAGACTGTCCGGATCAAATCTGTGTAAAACATACTGAGATTTCACAAATTGGTGAGACCATTGTCTGTCTGCCCCATAAAGTGGTTGTGGAAATTATCGGAGAAGATAAGAATAACCAGAATGAAAAAGAATATGATATTATTGCGAATTGATAGTTATTTGTTTAACAATGATTTGCCCAAGGGGTAAAAATATTGTTTTCTTTTTGGTACAATAAAGGAAACAATAACTTTTTATCCAATAATCTAATGTAAATAATGCATAGAATACGAAATAAATAATTATGTTTTTTTTCTGGTTTTTAATTTTCACATAAAAAATATAGGCAAGATGTATTAGTTGTCGATCAATAGTAGAATATTGATGTTTCAAAGGCGAAAATAAAGTTATTGTTAACTGCTTAACATATCTTGATTTTCGTCTTTTTTTCTTATATTATAAAATTTGATTTTGTAGAAATGTTATCGATTTTCTTGCAAAATTATAAAGGAAATAAGAGGATAAACCTTTACAAGGTTTGAAATTATTGAGAAAGAAGGTAAAAAAATGGGACTACTTACATTTAAAGGTGGCCTTCATCCTTATGATGGTAAAGAATTAAGTAAAGATAAACCAATTACTGAATATTTGCCACAAGGAGAATTGGTATATCCTTTGAGCCAGCATATTGGTGCCCCCGCTGTTGCCTGTGTGAAAAAAGGCGACAGGGTATTAGTGGGCCAGAAGATTGCGGAAGCAGGTGGCTTTGTATCTGCCAATATTCACAGTTCTGTTTCTGGTACAGTCAAGAAGGTGGAGCCGAGAACTGCTGTGAACGGCAGCAAAGTAAACTGTATCATCGTGGAAAACGATGGTCTTTATGAGCAGGCAGAATTTACTCCCGTAGTTGAAAGAACACCGGAAGCAATCATTAATGCAGTGAAAGAAGCCGGTATCGTAGGTCTTGGTGGAGCTGGTTTCCCAACTCATGTAAAACTGTCACCGAAAGAACCGGATAAGATTGATACGATCATCATCAATGCGGCAGAATGTGAACCATATATCACCGCCGACTATCGTTGTATGATGGAGATTCCGGAGAAACTGATTTCGGGGCTGAATCTGATTCTTTCCATTTTCCCGAAGGCAAAGGGTGTCATCGGTATCGAAGATAACAAGCCGGATGCCATCGCAAAACTCACAGAAATGTGCAAGTCTGAGAACAGAATCGAAGTGGCTGCATTAAAGACCAAATATCCGCAAGGTGCAGAGCGTTCTCTGATTTTTGCAGTAACAGGACGTTCAATCAATTCCAGCATGTTACCTGCCGATGCAGGATGCATTGTTGATAACGTGGCAACTGCGATTGCGATTCATGAAGCAGTGACAGAAGGTAAACCATTATACGAGAGAGTGGTTACTGTTACCGGAGATGCTATCGCAAATCCATGCAACTTTAAAGTGAAAGCCGGAACTAATGCGGCAGAGCTCGCAGAAGCAGCCGGTGGATTTAAATCTCAGCCGGAAAAAGTGATTTCCGGTGGACCTATGATGGGTATGGCTCTCGGAACATTAAATGTTCCGTGTGGAAAGACATTTTCTTCCCTTCTCTGCTTCACAAAAGATGAAGTGGCAGCATGTGAGCCGAGCAATTGTATCCGCTGTGGCCGTTGTGTCAATGTCTGTCCGGCCGGTTTGATGCCAACCAGACTTTCCGAGATTGCGGATCACGGTGATTTTGCATTATTTGATGAGTTAAATGGATGTGAATGTGTGGAATGTGGCTGTTGTTCCTATGTATGTCCTGCAAAGAGAAGATTAACCCAGTCCATGAAGACAGGTCGCCGTGAGGCACTGGCCTTAAGAAGAAAAAAGAAATAACATAAGGAGAGGTGAAAAATGAACGAACAGTTATTTAACGTATCAGCCAATCCTCATGTAAGGGATAAGGCTTCCACTCAAAGTATCATGCTTGATGTGATTCTCGCTCTTCTTCCAGCAACCCTGTTTGGTTTCTGGAATTTTGGTGTGAAAGCGATCATCAACACAGTGATTTGTATCCTGACCTGTGTGATCAGTGAATATGCATGGCAGCATTTCATGCATAAAAAAGTGACCATTAACGATTTAAGTGCCGTTTTAACCGGTTTATTACTGGCGATGAACCTTCCTCCGGAAGTTCCGTTCTGGCTTCCAGTGATTGGTGGTGTGTTTGCGATCATCGTTGTAAAACAGTTATTTGGCGGTCTTGGACAGAACTTTATGAACCCGGCATTGGGCGCACGTTGTTTCCTTCTGATTTCTTTTGCGGGAATCATGACCGATTTCTCTTATAACGGTTTTGGAAGCAGTTTTGACGCAGCAACATCTGCAACTCCTCTTGCAGCATTAAAAGCTGGAGAAGCAGTGAACTTAAAAGCAATGTTTCTCGGAACAACAGCCGGAACCATCGGTGAAACTTCCGCATTGCTTCTGTTACTTGGCGGTATTTACCTGATTGCCCGCAAGGTGATCAGCTGGAGAATTCCGGTATGCTACATAGTAGTTCTGGGACTCTTCGTTCTGTTATTTGGCGGACATGGATTTGATATGACATATCTGGCTGAACAGTTATGCGGCGGAGGATTGATGCTTGGTGCATTCTTCATGGCAACAGATTATGTTACATCTCCGATCACACCAAAAGGACAGATTGTATTTGGTATATTACTTGGTATTCTGACAGGAATCTTCCGTTTATTCGGTGGTTCAGCAGAGGGCGTTTCTTACGCGATCATCTTCTGTAACCTGTTAGTACCTTTGATTGAGAAATTTACAACTCCTACCGCATTTGGAAAAGGAGGTAAAAAATAATGAAGTCATTAGTAAAAGATTGTGTAAAACTTGTTGTGATTACATTGATCGCTGGACTTGCTCTGGGCGCTGTGTATGGAATCACAAAAGATCCAATCGCAAAACAAGAAGAAAAGAAACAGCAGGAAGCATATAAAGCGGTGTTTCCGGATGCAGCTGATTTTGAAGACGTGGAGGGATTTACCACAGAGGCAGCTTCCGAAGTGATTGCAGCTTATGAGAATCCAATCGATGGTCATGAAGGAGATGAGATTGGTTCCGCTGTTACTGCCCTGGATGCATCAGGCAATGCCATGGGTTACATTTTCAATGTAACGACAGGAAAAGGTTACGGCGGAGACATCCAGCTTACCGTCGGTATTAAAACAGATGGAACAGTATGTGGCTATTCTGTTCTTTCCATCAGTGAAACAGCTGGTCTCGGTATGAAGGCCAAAGATGATCCTGATTGGGGTACACAGTTTGCAGATAAACAGGTGGAATCTTTCAATGTAGTGAAAGATGGATCCGGTTCCGCTGACGATTCAAAAATTGATGCGATTTCCGGTGCAACGATTACAAGTAAAGCAGTGACAGGTGCTATGAACAGTTGTCTCGCTTATTTCCAGTCGTTGGAAGGAGGTAACTAAGATGAATAAAAACAATCCTGTGGAAAGATTATTAAACGGTATTGTGAAGGAAAATCCTACTCTGGTGCTGATGCTTGGTATGTGTCCTACCCTTGCGGTAACGACATCTGCCATCAATGGTGCCGGCATGGGTCTTACCACGACAGCCGTATTAATGTTTTCGAATATGATTATCTCTCTGCTTCGTAATTTCATTCCGGACAGAGTTCGTATTCCTGCCTATATCGTTATCATTGCTTCTCTGGTTACGATTGTACAGTTTGCTCTGCAGGCATATCTGCCAAGCTTAAACGAATCTCTGGGTGTATACATTCCTCTGATCGTTGTTAACTGTATTATTTTAGGACGTGCAGAATCCTATGCCAGCAAAAACGGCCCGATCAATTCCTTCTTCGATGGAGTTGGTATGGGACTTGGATTTACCGTTTCCCTGACCATTCTCGGTGCATTCCGTGAACTTCTTGGAGCAGGAACTATTTTCGGTAAAGTGATTTTGTCCGAATCCTTCTACACACCGATCACCATCTTCATCCTTGCCCCTGGTGCATTCTTCGTACTGTCTTGTCTTGTAGCAATTCAGAACAAAGTGAAGAACCGCAAACCAAAAGAACCGGGACAGCCGGTACAGTCTGCAGGATGTGGAGATTGTGCAAACTGTAAAAACAGTGCTTGCGGCAGCAGAAGCTTTTTTGATATGACAGTTGACAACAAAAACGTTGATAACAATTAGGAGGAGAGAAGATTATGAAATCGTTAATATTATTAATCATCAGTGCTGCTATTGTTAATAACGTTGTACTCAGTCAGTTCCTCGGATTATGTCCTTTCCTGGGAGTTTCCAAAAAAGTGGAGACTGCCCTTGGTATGGGAGGAGCCGTAATCTTCGTTATTACAATTGCTTCTTTTGTCACTGCATTAATTTACAAATTTATTCTTGTAACTTTAGGACTGGAATACCTGCAGACCATCGTCTTTATTCTGGTTATCGCAGCGTTAGTTCAGTTCGTTGAGATGTTCTTAAAGAAAACGATGCCGGCATTATATGAATCATTGGGAGTTTTCCTTCCTCTGATCACCACAAACTGTGCTGTACTTGGTGTTGCACTTAACTCTGTTCAGTATGGCTATGGTATCCTGCAGTCTGTGATCTATGGTTTTGGTACTGCCTTTGGTTTTACCATCTCCATCGTCATTCTTGCCGGTTTAAGAGAAAAAATGGAATACAATGATATCTCCCAATCCTGGCAGGGAATGCCTATGGTTCTTGTAACTGCAGGTCTGATGTCTATTGCTTTCTTTGGTTTTTCAGGAATCATTTAACAGGAGGAGAAAAAAATGAGCATAAGTGGAATTATCCTTGCGGCAACCGTTGTCGGAGGAACAGGACTTGTTATCTCTGTCCTCCTTGGAATTGCCTCAGAAAAATTTAAAGTGCCGGTTGATGAAAAAGAAGTGGCAGTCAGAGAATGCCTTCCGGGAAATAACTGTGGTGGCTGTGGCTATGCCGGTTGTGACAGCCTGGCCAAAGCCATTGCAGCAGGAGAAGCACCAGTTGGTGCCTGTCCGGTAGGAGGACCGGATGCCGCAGCAAAAATTGGTGCCATCATGGGTGTAGATGCCGGAGCATCTGAGAAAAAAGTTGCTTTTGTAAAATGTGCCGGTACCTGCGAAAAAGCAAAAACCCAGTATGAATACTACGGAAACGAAGATTGTATTTCCGCAATCAGTGTTCCGGGTGGCGGTCCAAAGGCATGTTCTTTTGGATGTACCGGTTTTGGAAGCTGTGTAAAAGTCTGTGATTTTGATGCCATTCATATTGTGAACGGCATTGCACAGGTAGATAGAGAGAAATGTGTAGCCTGCGGTAAATGTGTGACAACCTGTCCAAAATCTTTGATTGAACTTGTTCCTTACAGTGCCCCTCATAAAGTACAGTGTAACTCCAAAGAGTTTGGTAAAGCGGTGAAAGAAGTCTGCTCTGCCGGATGTATCGGATGTAAGATGTGTACAAAGGTTTGTGAATTTGGTGCCATTGCCGTCGAAAATAATGTTGCCAAAATCGATTACAGCAAATGTACCGGATGTGGCAAGTGTGCTGAAAAATGTCCTGCCAAAATCATTCTGTAATTGTTTGTAAATCTTAAGAAATTATAAAATTGTTCATAAAAAGGTTATTTCCTGTAACAAAAATGCAAGGGAAATAACCTTTTTTTTTCATTATTTTCCTGTATAGTATATACGAGTTGAAAAAAGGGGAATAGAAGTTTGTTCTCCGAATAACTGGAGGGAAAATGGCATATTCAAAATTCAGCGGTACTTACCGCAGTGCAAATCATACAAATAGAATCCATTATTACATCTTTGAGCCTGAGGCAGATATCCGCGCGATTATTCAACTTACCCATGGCTGGAGAGATTACATAGAAAGAAATGAAGCATTTATCAATTATTTTACAGATCACGGAATCATGGTCTGTGGCTGTGATTTTATTGGACATGGAAGATCCTCGGAGGAGGAAAAACGAGGACATTTTGACGAGATCAATGGCTGGTCGTATCTGGTAAAGGATGTAAAAAAACTGGCTAATTATGTCCGTAAAGAATATCCGGAAGTTCCATTCTTTTTATATGGACATGGGATGGGATCTCTGGTGGCAAGGCTATGTTGCCTCGGAGATTTTGGTCTTGACGGGGTCATTCTGGCAGGAACCAGTGGAAAACAGAGATTTTGCCGCCGCAGTATTCTTCTGACAGCATTTTTGAGACATTTTAAGGATATGAATCATCGGAGCAAATATCTGGAAAATCTGATATATAAAAAATTAAATCGCAAATTTAGAAAAGAGAACGATAGCCTTTCCTGGTATAGTGCCGATCCGTTATTAAGGGACCGCTTCTCTTCTGACGAAAGGTGTCAGTTTACTTTTACCATCAGTGCCTATGAAAATATTTTTAAGATGCTGGGACTGGTATCGACGCCAAAATGGTATCGATCCGTCAATGAAAATCTGCCAATTCTTCTGATTGGTGGAGAGAAAGACCCGATCGGAGATTTCGGAAAAGGTGTGGAGCAGGTTTATGACTATCTGAAAAAGACAGATCATATCGTAGAGATGAAATTATATCCGGAAGTTCGCCACGAACTGCAGAGCGATAGAATGAATCAGGAGATATTTGCTGATATTCTTGATTTCATGAAAAAATATATAGAAGAATAGATTACCAAATCATGCATATACTAAAGAAAAAAGGCAAATATGCATGTACGTTTTTGGGAACTCGGCAATCGTGATGTGATTAATTGTAAAAATGGAAAAAGACTCGGTTATGTGGGAGATGTGGGGATCGATTTAAAAAATGGCTGTATCACAGATCTCTATGTGCCGGTGGGAAGCAAATATTGCGGATGTATGGGGAAAAAAGGAGAATATCGAATTCCTTTTCAATGTGTGGTGCGGATCGGAATCGATATTATTCTCGTAGACATCGATGAGAAACAATGTTTTATAAAATGAGTAAAAAAGAATGGCTGTCTGATTCAGATGATTTCGCCGGGGTGCATCAGCAATCGGTATGATCTGAATTGACAGCCATTTTTATTGTTTATTTCAGTTTTTCTACGATCTCGTCATATAAATCAAGATCGCAATGTTCCTGTCTGGTAAAGTGCGTACAGTTTAAACAACTCGGTGTCTGGCAGTCGCAGGTAGAATTCTTAAAAGCGTACTGTGTGGAAACCGGTTCGTATTTGCTGCAGGCTTCTGCCACTTCCTGATAGGTTTTTTTGGAACTTTTCATGATGATACCTCCTTCAAATTGACTACGAAGGTAGTATGTGAAAAGTCGGATAATTTATTCAGGATAAGTCAGATTTTTTTCTTCCGGATGAAGGAGTGCTTCATTCAGGTATTTTTTGGCTAAAAATCTTGCCATTGGAAGATTCTGATCCAGATAATTGCCGCAATCTTTTGCAGCGGCACCTGGAATATCACCTTCATAATCTGCGATAAAAGAAAATGTATCGCGAACCAGCTCCACGATATCTTTGGATTCGTAATCTCCGGCAAGAATCAGATAGCAGCCGGTACGACATCCCATAGGACCAAAATAGATTACTTTATCTTTCCACTGAGGCTCGTTGCGAAGGTAAGTGGCTGCCAGATGTTCGATGGTGTGTAACTCTGCCGTATTCATAACCGGCTCTCTGTTCGGAGCACACATACGAAGATCAAATGTAGTGAGCACTTCTTTTCCGACATAATCTTTTCTTGAAACGTAAACACCTGGAAGCAGATCCAGATGATTCACAGTAAAACTTGCTATTTTTTCCATGGTATCTCTCCTTTATTTATTATAGTATTGCTACCTGTTCTGGAAAATGGTATTCCATAAAGTGATTTTCTCTCTGTAATGATATATTAGATTCAAAAAAAGGTCAACAAGGGAATTTGTCTGTCAAATTAACTTATTATTCGGCAATAATCCTGGGAATTATGCATAAAAAGTTAGAAAAAAACAAATATTTCGGGACTGTTTTTGTTATTTTTACAAATTTTTCAGAAACACAAAAAAGCGGTGGGAAAGAAGATAAAAAAGTGTTATTATTATTAAGATAAATGATTCGATAAAATACTGTTATTTTATGACGATAATTATTTTGGAGGTAAGTATGAATCAGGTAAAAAGACTGTATGTGGAGAAGAAACCGGATTATGCGGTAAAAGCAAAAGAACTTGCAGAAGAACTGCAATCTTATCTTTCCATTGAAAGTATTCGTAATGTAAGAGTTTTAATCCGTTACGACGTGGAAAATGTATCCGACGCAACCTTTAAAAAAGCGATGGGAACCGTATTTTCCGAGCCGCCGGTAGATTATTTATATGAGGAAGATTTCCCGAAAGAAGAGGGAGATAAAGTATTCAGCGTGGAATTTCTTCCGGGACAGTTTGACCAGAGAGCAGACTCTGCGGTTCAGTGTGTGCAGTTATTAAACGAAAAAGAGACTCCGGTCATCCGTTCAGCTACAACATATGTATTATCCGGTGATATTACAGAAGAAGAATTTGCGAAGATCAAAGCATATTGTATCAACCCGGTGGATTCCAGAGAAACCGATGAGACAAAACCGGAGACTCTGATTATGGAATATGAAGACCCTGCCGATGTATCCGTATTTGAAGGATTTAAGGATATGCCTGAAGAGGAACTCAAAGCTCTTTATGATTCCCTTGGTCTTGCCATGACATTTAAGGATTTCCTTCATATTCAAAACTATTATAAGAATGAAGAAGACCGTAACCCAACCATGACCGAGATTCGTGTGCTGGATACCTATTGGTCAGATCATTGCCGTCATACTACCTTCTCAACTGAATTAAAAGATGTTTCCTTTGAGGATGGATATTTCAAACCGCTTTTTGAGAAGACATTTGAAGAATATAAGAAAGACAGAGCAGAGATTTACGGTGACAGAAAAGATAAATTCATCTGTCTCATGGATCTTGCCCTGATGGCAATGAAAAAACTGAAAAAAGACGGTGTTCTTGACAATATGGAAGAGAGCGACGAGATCAATGCCTGCAGTATTGTAGTGCCTGTTGAGTTTGAAGATAAGACCGAAGAATGGCTGATCAGTTTCAAGAATGAAACCCACAACCATCCAACAGAGATCGAACCATTCGGTGGTGCCGCTACCTGTCTTGGTGGAGCAATCCGTGACCCGTTATCAGGACGTTCTTATGTATATCAGGCAATGCGTGTGACCGGATGTGCAGATCCTACCGTTCCATTATCTGAGACTATGGAAGGTAAGCTTTCCCAGAGAAAACTGACTACAGGTGCTGCAAAGGGATACAGCTCCTATGGTAACCAGATCGGACTTGCTACCGGATTGGTTGATGAGATTTATCATCCGGGCTATGTGGCAAAACGTATGGAGATTGGTGCCGTTATGGGCGCAGCCCCAAGAAAGAATGTTATTCGTGAGACTTCTGATCCGGGCGATATCATCGTACTTTTAGGTGGACGTACCGGACGTGACGGCTGCGGTGGAGCAACCGGTTCCTCCAAGGCTCATACGACAGAATCCATCGATACCTGTGGTGCTGAAGTACAGAAAGGTAATCCGCCAACAGAAAGAAAGATTCAGAGACTTTTCCGCAGAGAGGAAGTCAGCCGTCTGATAAAGAAATGTAACGACTTTGGTGCAGGTGGTGTGTCCGTTGCTATCGGTGAGCTTGCAGACGGTCTTCAGATTGACCTTGATAAAGTACCTAAGAAATATGCTGGTCTTGACGGTACCGAACTTGCAATTTCCGAATCTCAGGAACGTATGGCAGTTGTCCTTGATCCGAATGATGTGGATCAGTTCCTCGCTTATGCAGCAGAAGAGAACCTGGAAGCAATCGCTGTTGCAGTAGTTACCGAAGAAAAACGTCTTGTCATGAGCTGGAGAGGCAAAGAAATCGTAAACCTCTCAAGAGCATTCCTCGATACCAACGGTGCTCATCAGGAGACAAGTGTTGTTGTCAATATGCCGGATGAGAAAGAATGTTATTATGCAGCAAATGATGCGGTGACAGATATCAAAGTAACCTGGCTGAATACTCTGGCAGATTTAAATGTATGTTCCAAAAAAGGTCTGGTGGAAATGTTCGACAGTTCCATCGGAGCAGGAACTGTTACCATGCCATTTGGTGGAAAGACACAGCTTACTCCAATCCAGACCATGATTGCCAAATTACCGGTTCTGGAAGGGAAAACAGATCTTACAACCATGATGTCCTATGGTTTTGATCCGAACTTATCCAGCTGGAGCCCATACCACGGAGCAGTTTACGCTGTACTGGAATCTGTAGCTAAAATCGTAGCTTCCGGTGGAGATTACAAGAAGATTCGTCTTACTTTCCAGGAATATTTTGAGAGACTGGGTGAAGATCCGACTCGCTGGGGCAAACCATTTGCAGCCCTTCTCGGATCCTTCAATGCACAGATGGGATTCAAGATTCCTTCCATCGGTGGAAAAGACAGTATGTCCGGTTCCTTTGAAGATATCGATGTTCCACCGACACTGGTTTCCTTTGCTGTGGATTACACCAAAGCAAGCCATGTTGTGACACCGGAATTAAAGGCAGCAGGCAATACTCTTGTTCGCGTTGATATTCCATTCGACGAATATGGTATTCCGGTATATGAGAAAGCCGGAGCAATCTATGACAGCGTACATGAACTGACCAAGAATGGAACAGTGGTATCTGCTTACGCTCTTGGAGCAGGCGGTCTCATCGAAGCAATCAGTAAGATGGCTTTCGGTAACCTTCTTGGCGTGAAGATTGCTGATGAACTTCCAATGGAAGAATTAAATAAAAAATGTTATGGTTCTTTACTCTTAGAAGTAAAAGCTGGAGCAGAACTTGATCTGGATGTGGTTTATGTCGGACAGGTTACTGACGAAAAAGCAGTACAGATCGGAGATGTTGAGATTTCTCTTGATGAGATGATGAAAACATGGGAAGCACCATTAGAATCCGTATTCCCTACCAAGACAAAATCAGGGAAAGAAGACGTATCTCAGCCACTCTACACAGATGGACAGATCTATATCTGCAAGAATAAAGTAGCAAAACCTAAGGTATTTATTCCGGTATTCCCAGGAACCAACTGTGAATACGATTCCACAAAAGCATTCCAGAGAGCAGGCGCAGATGTTCAGACTCTCGTATTTAAGAATCAGTCTGAAACAGACATTCTTGATTCCGTAGATGCATTTGAAAAAGCAATCGCACAGTCTCAGATCATTATGTTCCCAGGTGGATTCAGTGCCGGTGACGAACCGGAAGGTTCTGCAAAATTCTTCGCAGCGGTATTCCGCAACCAGAAGATCAAGGAAGCTGTAATGAAACTCCTCAACGAAAGAGACGGTCTGGCACTTGGTATCTGTAACGGATTTCAGGCACTGATCAAACTTGGACTGGTACCATACGGTGAGATCGTGGCTCAGACAGAAGATTCTCCTACTCTTACCATGAACGAGATCGGACGTCACGTTTCTACTATGGTATATACCAAAGTTGTCACCAACAAGTCCCCATGGCTCCAGGGCGCAACACCAGGTGATGTATATGCAATTCCTGCATCCCACGGTGAGGGACGTTTTGTAGCCAGCGAAGAATGGATCAAGAAATTATTCGCAAACGGACAGGTAGCAACCCAGTACGTAAACCTTGACGGAGAAGCAACCATGGATGTTCGCTATAATCCTAATGGTTCCTACTACGCAATCGAAGGTATCACCAGCCCGGACGGACGTGTCCTCGGTAAGATGGCACACTCCGAACGTATTGGAGAAAATGTTGCGAAAAACATTTACGCAAAACAGGATCAGAAGATTTTCGAAAGTGGCGTAAATTATTTCAAATAAACTAATATAAAAGAAAATAGAAAAAGAGGCGTCGCAGTTGGGTATTCATCCCATACTGCGGCACCTCTTTTTACATAAATAAGCGTACCAATCTGTCTCTGATAAATCTGTTCAGAGACAAAATTAATCTTAATTAGTCTTCATTATTATTCATCTCGGAATCCTTCCGACTAATCCACTCTTTCGCAATCAAATTAATATATTGGCTGAAAGAACGGTCATCTTCATCTGCCAGTTTCTTTAATTTAGAAACCAGGTCATTATCTAAAGTGATACTTACTTTCGTCTTTAACGGCTTCATATTACCAAAATCCTTTTTTTATTTCAAAGATACCATTTTGTAATACAAAATGCAAGTTTATAACACATAGTATGACAAAGTAGGATAATAATAATGCTCTTACACTTGAAAGAATATTATTTTGATTAGTTTGAATCAAAACTTATCAAAAAATCTTCTCCAAGAAAAAAAGATTGGCGTATATAATATTGAAAAATCATATAAAATATGATAATGTATTATAAAGTAGGATAAAAGAGGATGGTATAGGACAATCGTAGGATGAAGCTGCAAAACATAAAAATGATGTTGCCTGCAGTTTACCTTCCTTTGCCCTGCGATTGTCCTGCGAATCCTGATTTATCACAAACGAATCAAATATTGAATAACGGGTTGTGATAATAGGTGTTTACCAAACATCAATTCAAAAGGAGAGGATAAGAAATGAGAAAAAGAATGATAAAGCCAAAAATCTTTAGTTTTGCCCTGGCCCTTTTTATCGCATTGGGCGCAGCGAAACTTTCGGTATACGCCGAACCGACAGAGAACGCCGGGCAGGGAAATCCAGGCGCTGATCTTGGAGCGGTTACATACTCTATCGACAGCGACCAGATTGATGTATCTGATGTGACACCTTACAGTGGGGTAACAGCGGATGAGGATGTCGAGGTAGATACGGATGATCCCGTTATGCAAGAAGTTGAAAATGAATTGAATGCTGTGACATTAGAAAATGATGCAGGATTAACACAAGAACAAATTTCAACTGTGTGTAATTTATTTCAGCAGTATTTAGATCAGTGGCAGCAATATGCTGATGTATTGGGAGTACAGTTACCGTTTTTCCTTAGCTATAATGATCAAAAAGATGAGCTTGGTATACTTGGTGAAATGCTTGTATTAGCTGGAAAAACAGTAGATGAAGTAAGATCTGGCGATTATAGCTATGATGATCTAACTGGTATGATTATGAACTTTTTGTATGCTGATAAATATGGTGTTGAACTATATGGGGATACAATAAGAGCTAAAAGAAATGAGGTGCTTGCAACTGTCAA
Source organism: Lachnospiraceae bacterium (assembly GCA_028721415.1). Lineage (GTDB taxonomy): Bacteria > Bacillota > Clostridia > Lachnospirales > Lachnospiraceae > Anaerobutyricum. The sequence goes on from JAQYIU010000039.1 coordinate 94,145, forward strand.
GAATTCTGGAGCGACAACAGAAGCACAGAAATTGCTTGTAATTAATGATTGGATTGCTCATCAGTCAACATTTGATATGGCTTATAT
>JAQYIU010000040.1 GCA_028721415.1 Lachnospiraceae bacterium
TGGGCTTTTCACTAACCTAATATTCTTTTCAGTTCCGCTTTCCTTGCCTTTTTCAAAAATCCCAGTATCACCAGAAGAATCAGAAAAAAGGCCCCAAATACAAAGGCGGAGAATTTTACGGCATTATCTTTAATAAAATCATTTGTACTGTGATAAATATTGTCTGTTGTATTTGATTTTATTATATATTTCTGATAGATTTCTAGCAAGTCAAATATTATTATACAGAATTGCACGTCTATTTTATATAGAGCAACAAAAACAGAAGGATTTTCTGCGTAAAAATATTATTCTCAAGCAGAAAATCCTTCTGTTAAAATTCATGGTCTACATACTTTACAGGCTGTATATCCCTGACTCTGTGCTGATGATTTTGATATAGCTATTTTGCTTTGTCGTAAATATCTGCAACCACTTCTGTGATACTTTGCACCGGTTCGAGTAATATAAACGGTTCCTCCGGAAACTGTCTTTATCACTTTAGGAGCAGCAGCCTTTTTAACATAACATGATTTAACCGAACTATAAGCACCATACTTCTTATTACCTGCTGAATCTGAAGTATATGCTCTTACTTTCACAAAATGTCTAGCTCCCGAAGTCAAGCCTGTCAATGTTTTAGATGTTCCTGAAATAGAAACTCTTTTATTTCCCTTTTTCAGCGTTTTATTTTTAGATAGGATAATCTCATATCCCGACGCGCCTTTTGCCTTCTTACTAATTGTTACTTTCAGTTTGCCAGCAGCATTGCTTGTCAATTTGATGGACGGCCTACCCGGTTTTTTTGTCTTTTGCCATTTTGCATACAAATTATAATTCTTTACATTATCTTCACAGATTCTTTTTATTTTATTTTTGTAATTACTGTTTGTATACCACCCGACAAATGTATATCCTTTTCTTTGTGGATTTTTTAATGTTACCTCTGTAAAACCATCATATGTTTTCGTCTGTGTCGCTGTTCCATTCGCATAGTGATAAGTTACAGAATACCTCTCAACATATACATAACAGTTTCTTGAAATCTCTGGGTTATCTCTCAACGAGACAGTTATTGTACACTCTCCGCGTCCTACAGCTGTCACAACTCCTGATGATGATACCTTTGCAACGGAAGTATCATCACTATCCCAAACAAGATTAGCCCCTGCCGGATATACGTCTGTCGCCTCCAATATTCCTGTTTGACCTGGTTTTGTGAAACTAAGATAATCGTTATTAAGTTCGATGTCATATCTCCAATAATCATCTTCTTCCATACCAACATCATAGATTTCTGCTGCATAAGTTACAGAAGACCATCCAGAAACAAAAATAATTGTGAATAACAGTATCCAGAATCGTAAATCAAGTAATTTTTTCATTCGTACTCCTCCTCTATAAATATTTATCTTTATTATATAACATTTTATTATTTTATACAAATATTATATTTTTAAATCAAATTCGATCCTGTGGTTAAAATATATTTTTACTCTCATTTTACATTATTGACTATCTGGTTAATAATAACTATAATATTATAGACCACTTAGTTAATAACAGGAGTTGTTTTTTTATGAAGAAAAAGAAAAAGACGGAACTTACCATCTCTAAAATCATGGATGCTGCCATGAAAGAATTCGGCGAAAACGGCTATGCCGGAGGAACCATCAACAATATCTGCAAAACGGGTATTAATAAGGGACTGATTTATCACAATTTCAGTGGAAAGGATGAACTTTATCTGTCCTGTGTAAATCGTAGTTGCCAAAAGTTCATGGAATATATAAAAGAACAGGGAAGAACAGACAATCCGGACCGATATATGACTGCCCGGATGGATTTTTTCAATCAACATCCATGTGAATCTCATATTTTTTTTGAGGCATTGCTCAATCCCCCGTCCCATCTTGCTGGGAAGATTCTTCAGATTCTTTCTGAATTCAATGAACTAAACGAAAAAATGTACACCCAAACGCTCGACGCACTTCATTTAAGAGAGGGAGTAAGCCGGACAGATGCTGTGGAATATTTTCATCTGATGCAGCTTATGCTCAATGGATATTTCAGCAGTCCCGCTTTCCAGAATATGGAACTCCAAAAGAAAGTGGAGATTCATGAAATGATTCTTCCAAAACTTCTTGATTATATGTTATACGGAATTGCAAAAGGAGAAGATTAAAATGATAGTAAATATTTTACGATGGATTGCTGTACTGGCTCTTGCCTTCGCAGCAGGAAAATTAATGACAAAAATAATAATGCCATCCATTTTCGGATGGCTGATCGTCGGAATGCTGTTTGGGCCCCATGCCGCCGGATTATTGCCACGGGTCGTTCTCAATGCCGGATGGTATCGAACGATTATCATGTGGATGCAGTGTGCTTTTGGGGTAATGCTCGGTTCTGAACTGATCTGGAAGAAATTGAAAAATTCAGGAAAAGCCCTTATCATCACCACACTGTTCCAATCCCTCGGAACTTTTGTAGTGGTATCTCTGGCTTTTGGTATCGCCTTTGCCCTCACAGATGTTCCGATTTATCTCGCCTTCGTCTTTGGCGGAATCGCCCTGGCCACCGCTCCGGCGCCGGCTCTGGTTCAGATCGTACAGGGAACCATCGCTGCCGCAGCCGTCATCAATGAATTTATCGCCGTGATTGCCGCGAAAAAAGGCTTCGAGCTTGCAGGAGAGATTGAGCATTAGCATTTAACTTGCCGGAGAAATCGAGCATTAAAATCAAACTTGCCAGACACTATCAATTAGAAATCGAACCTCACAATCTGGCAGTTCTTTACCCCAAAGGCCGCATATTCTTCATTGGTCATATCCGTGAAATAAGACTGCACTACTCTGGCGATTCCATTATGAGCTACCAGAATGTAGGTCTTCTCATCGGATTCAGCCTTGATGTCATCCAGCAGATTATAAATTCGCTGGGCCAGCCGGAGAGTGGACTCCCCGCCCTCATGGCTGCAGGCGAAAAATTCTTTTGCCTTCTTGAAATCCGCACCATCTCTCGGTGTGGACTCCCATTTTCCAAAATTCTGCTCAATGAGTCTAGGCTCCATCCTTGCCGGAATTCCGGTAATCTCAGAAATATGTTTTGCAGTATCCGCTGCCCGAACCAGAGGAGAATAAAGAATCTCATCTGCCTTAATTCCCTCTTCCAGTATTTTCTTTCCGGTTTCTATGGCCTGTTCATGGCCAAACTCTGTCAGCGCAATATCCGTCGCGCCGCAAATCTTATTTTCTACATTCCATACGGTCTGACCGTGTCTCACAAAATAAAAATGTCCCATAATTGCCTCCTTTACCGAGGGCCGTGTGCCCCATCTTTTAGACAATTATATCTGAAAAACGTATTGGAAGCAATTATTCTGAGAAGATTCCCGCTCAACACTCAAATTATATTAGATCAGATATACATATGCCCCATACGGCTTCAGGACAATACTATTGGAAAATTCTTCTAGTGCATCTTCGTAGTTGGAGATAACCAGTTTGCTTTTTTCTGCTTTTACTTTGTCATCCACATGATAGGAAATCGGCTCATCGGTAAAGTTACAGAGTACCACAAAGCTTTCCTTCTCGCTGGTTCGTAAGTACGCATAGATTTTTTCATTCTCTGCATCCAACAATTCATATATACCGTCTGTGATAATCGGCATTTCATGACGAAGAGCAATCAGCTTCTGGTAATAGTAGAATACGGAATTTTCATCTTCCAGACATTTCTTCGCGTTGATGTCCTTGTAATTTCCATACGGAAACCATCGATTCCTTTATCCAGCCAGAAACGAATTTTATTTCATTTTCTTGTTGCCGGAAAAATCACAGTAATCAGCAGCGATTTTTCGTCTTCCGTGGTTGCCGTTATCTTCCCCTTATGGGCTTCTACCGTTGCCGCTGCAATGGAGAGGCCTAGACCGTATCCTCCAGTCTGAGAGTTACGGGAGCTGTCGGTGCGGTAGAAGCGGTCAAATAAATGTTCCAGTTGTTTTCTGGATATGTTTTTTGTCGTATTGTAAACAGACAGAATGATTCGTTTCGTTTCCTGTTTCAGACGGATCGAGATTTCGCCTCCTTCATCGGAGTATTTTACTGCGTTGTCTAAAAGAATGGTCACCAGACGGCGGATTGCCTTGTCGTCTCCATACAGAGAGACCATTGGTGCGGTCTCACTGGTTAATGTCTTATTCTAGGTTCTTGCCACTGACTGAAATGTATTAACTGTCTCTTCGACCATATCAGAAAATGGAAATTCCACCATGATTTTTTTCTCTGTTTTCCTCCATGCGGGAGAGCAGAATCAGGTCATTGGTCAGATCTGCCAATCTTCTGGTCTGACTTTGAATGTCGCTAATCCACTCATTTTCTCCCAAATCCATCTCCAATACTTCCGCATCTGCATCGATGATCGTCAAAGGAGTTTTCAGTTCATGACCGGCATCTGTGATAAATCGTTTCTGTTTCTTATAATTTTCCACAAAAGGCTTTATAATATAAGCTGAAAAAATCCATATCAAAACAAAGACCGCACAAAGACCCAGAATTGTTACGGCCACTCCCGTTGTGAGAAGATTCTGGAAGTTGGACAGTTCCCTTTCTCTGTCGAGAAAAATGATTCTCACCTCAGAATCCTCTTCTGTTTTACAGACAAGATACCGATACTCTTCCATAAATCCCTTCTGTTTTCCGCTATTCCATACCGCCTGTGCATATTCCATAGCTGTGGAAGTATCTATGGATGCAACTTTTCCCGTATCCACGACCACTGTCTCGCCATTGGTTTTCAGGACTACCGAGAAAAATCTGGATTCATAAGGCATTTCCTTCGACATAATGCCATTTTTCCCATCCGGCTTTCGCAGAATCTGTTTTCTTTTTCCGGAAAGATCCGTTTCTTTGTCTACTCCGACATCTCCTGCTTCCTCTACCAGATTCGTTTTCGGAAATCTTCCATCATTCTGCTCCAGAATCTGTAAGATTTTATCTGCATCCGTCGCAATTTTATGATAATTCAGAAAGCCAACACTGCCTTCAATAATCAGTAATACCAGAAGTAATGACATCATTGAAATCAAGACCAGTTTTCTGCGTAATTTTTTAATCATTTTGCCTCCGATCCGCCGCTATTCCTTTCATCTCAAATCTTATAGCGGATTTGTGCGTTAGCTGCATGGCAACATAATATTATTTCTTTTCCAGTGAGTATCCTGCATTTCTTGTGGCTTTGATCTGAATATCGGCATTAAGGGCGGTAAGTTTCTTTCTCAGATAAGAAATATACACCCATACCAGATTGAGTTCCGCATTGCTGTCATATCCCCATATTATTTCCAGAAAACGCTCCGATAGAACGAGATTGTGGGGATTTCCCATCAAAAGCTCCAGCATCTGAAATTCTTTATTCGCCAGTTGGAAGCTTCCCGTCGGCGTAGCCAGAACAAATGTCTCCCGGTTCAAAGTCACATTTCCAAACTGCAGGACAGAATCTGTCTGCTCGGTCTGCGCCCTGGTCATGGCACGGACTCTTGCCAGCAATTCTCTGGAATGGAAAGGTTTTGTCATATAATCATTGGCTCCGGCATCCAGGCCCAATACGATTTCATCTACTTCTGATTTGGCCGTTAAAAGCAACACCGGAATCCGATTTCCTCTTTTTCTGATTTCTTTTAATACAGTAATTCCATCAATTTTCGGCATCATGATATCCAGAATCACACAATCATAATTATCCGCCTCCAGGTATTCCAAGGCCTCTTTCCCGTCAAAAACCGCATCAACTGAGTAATTATTTCTCTCCAGAATCGTGGTAAGCGCCTTCGAAAGCGGCCGCTCGTCCTCCGCAAATAATATTCTCATTTCGTCCCCTTTCCAGGTAGTGACCAAATCATAAATCTTCTTATTTCCATTCTTTCCACACATCCGGCTGATATCCTACCGTCGCCTGCTTTCCATTTCGAACAATCGGTACCCGGATGAGCTTCTGATTCTCCAATATTTTTTCTATTTTGTCTTCCTCAGAAAGATAAGAAATCAAGGCCAACAGATTCTTATCTTTACACCCATCATCAATCAACTTCTCATATCCACCCACCGCCTGGCATACCGAACGGAACTCTCCTTTGCTGAGCCCCTTCTCTTTCATATCAACAAATTGATATTTTATTCCTCTTTCCTTAAAATAACGCTCTGTCTTCTTGCTGTCAAAATTCTTTTTTGTTCCAAAAATCTGTATATTCATTTTAATGGACATCCCTTTCTCAAGTACGTTTTGTGTCTTGCCTTTTAATCATTTCACTACTTTATGATTAAATCATAGCATAAACCAAAAAGAATCCTCAAGAGTTTCTTGTGAGGATAAGAAAGGAATCTACCCACAAAAAAAGAAGGGCA
>JAQYIU010000041.1 GCA_028721415.1 Lachnospiraceae bacterium
ATTCATCCAGGCGTTAATGTAGGACGTGGTGGAGATGACACATTATTTGCATTAGTAGATGGTGTTGTGCGTTTCGAAAGAAAAGGCAGAGATAAAAAACAGTGCTCTGTATATCCAGTAGCATAGTTATATCTTGTTTAACGGCGGCTTCAGAGTAAACCTTGAAGCCGCTTTTGTTATCTGATGGTAATATGACTTTTTCTAATCAGATAAGTATTTTAATAATTGTTGCCAATACTGTTTTGCAGTATTGGTTTATCATAGAAAGTAGAAAGGATGTGCATGTGTGATGTTTGCAGATCGCGCACGTATTTTTATCCGGTCCGGAAAGGGCGGAGACGGACATGTCAGCTTTCGAAGAGAGCTATATGTACCCGACGGCGGTCCTGATGGCGGAGATGGAGGCAAAGGCGGAGATTTGATCTTTGTTGTTGATCCCGGATTAAATACTCTTGTAGATTTTCGACACAAAAGAAAATATTGCGCCGGAGATGGAAAAGAGGGTTCCAAACGCCGCTGTACCGGTGCAAGCGGAGAAGACAGGATTCTGAAAGTACCGGCAGGAACCATTGTAAAAGATGCAGAGACCGGCAAAGTAATTCTGGATATGGCTAACCGCACCGAACCTGTTGTGCTGTTAAAAGGCGGACGTGGAGGCAAAGGCAACCAGCATTATGCCACAGCAACCATGCAGGCACCGAAATATGCACAGCCGGGACAGGAGGCAAAGGAGCTTTGGGTTGATCTGGAGCTTAAGGTCATTGCAGACGTGGGATTGGTAGGCTTCCCTAATGTAGGAAAATCCACTCTCTTATCCCGAGTGACCAATGCGAAACCGAAGATTGCCAACTACCATTTTACTACTTTAAATCCAAATCTCGGTGTCGTAGACCTCTCCGAAGGAAACGGATTTGTTATAGCCGATATTCCAGGAATCATAGAAGGTGCTTCTGAAGGTGTGGGACTTGGTTATGAATTCCTCCGACATATCGAGCGAACAAAAGTGATGATTCATCTGGTAGATGCTGCTTCCGTGGAGGGGCGAGATCCAATCGAAGATATCAAAGCAATCAATAAGGAACTGGAAGCCTATAATCCGGAACTGGCCAAACGCCCACAGGTAATTGCGGCCAACAAAATTGACGCCATGCCGGAAGAAGACTGTGAAGTTCTCATGGAGATGCTTGAAGATGAATTTGGATCACAAGGGATTAAAATTTTCCCGATTTCTGCTGTGAGCGGAAAAGGATTAAAGGAACTTCTCTGGTATGTCAATAATCTCCTGAAAGAATTACCGGAAGAACCGATTGAATTTGAACAGGAATTCTTCTTTGATATGCAGGAAGATGAAACGGCAGAATCTATTGTTGTGGCAATGGAGGAACCGGGTGTTTATACGGTAGAAGGTCCTAAAGTAGAGCGAATGTTGGGATATACAAATCTCGAATCCGAAAAGGGATTTGAATTTTTCCAGAAATTTATGAAAGAAAACAATGTATTAAAACGGTTGGAAGAACTTGGTATCGAAGAAGGAGATACCGTAAAGCTTTACAACCTGGAATTTGATTATTATAAATAGGAGAAATATTATGACAAGCAAGCAGAGAGCATATTTAAAGAGCCTTGCCATGACCATGGATCCGATCTTTCAGATTGGAAAAGCTTCTCTTACTCCGGAAGTAATTGAAGCTGTCCGTGAAGCAATTGATAAAAGAGAACTGGTAAAAGTGTCTGTATTAAAGAACTGTTTTGATGATCCAAAAGAACTTGCAACTGTTCTGGCTGAAAGAACCCGTTCCGAAGTAGTGCAGGTCATTGGTAAAAAGATCGTTTTATATAAACCGGCAAAGGAAAACAGTAAGATTACGCTGCCAAAATAAATCAAATGGAAAAGAGAAAAAAAATAGGAATCATGGGCGGAACCTTCAATCCCATTCATTTTGGTCATTTACTTCTGGCTGAGACAGCTTACCATCAGTTTGATCTGGATGAGATTCTCATAATGCCCACAAAGAATCCGTATTATAAAAAATTGACGAACAGCGTCACAGAAGAAGATCGGGTCAATATGGTACAGCTTGCCATTGAAGATAACCCGCATTTTCATCTTTCCAAAGAAGAACTGGACCGGGAGGGAACCACTTATACGGTAGAAACCCTGAAAAATCTGACAGAGAAAAACCCGGATTGTGATTATTATTTTATCATGGGTGCCGATTCTCTGTATCATATTGAATCATGGAAAGAGCCGGAATCCATCTTGCAGATGGCAGTTATCGTTGTTGCCGGGAGAGGTGGATCCTCGAGTTCCCTTAACAGTCAGATTGAATATATTGAGAATAAATACGAAGCGAATATTTTTCAGTTGAACTCTCCAAATCTGGAGATTTCCTCCAATGATATCAGAAGGAGAATTCGAGTAGGAGAAAGTATTCGATATTTATTACCGCAGGCGGTGGCGGAATATATTTATTCGAATCATTTGTATATTTCTTCTGGAGAGGAAGAATAGATGGGAGCTAATATGAATCGGGAAGATATAAAGAAAGACTTGAAAAAGGTTTTGTCAGGTAAGAGATATGAACACACTTTAGGAGTAGAATATACGGCCTCCTGTCTTGCCATGTGCTATGGTGCAGATATGGAAAAAGCCCGGATGGCAGGTCTGCTCCATGATTGTGCCAAATCTCTTTCTTCGAAAGATAAATTAGTATATTGCAAAAAATTTGGAATGCCTGTTTCAGAATATGAGAAAAAGAATCCGGAACTTCTTCATGCCAAACTGGGGGCTTGTTTTGCCAATACAAAATATGGCATTTCTGATCCGGAAATCTTATCTGCAATCACATGGCACACCACAGGAAAGCCGGATATGTCCCTTCTTGATAAGATTGTATTTATTGCTGATTACATGGAACCAAACCGGAATCAGGCCCCTGATCTCGCGGAAGTACGCCGACTGGCTTTTGAAGATCTGGACCAGTGCCTGTTTTTGATTTTAAAGGATACCATTGAATATCTGGCAGGTAAAAAAAGTGTGACAGATCCAATGACGCAGAGAACCTATGAATATTATAAGGAAATATTATAATCTCATCCAAATTCCAATAATGTTTCAGCTGTTCTGAAAAAAATTATGAGATTATAAGAGGTTATCGAACGAAAGGAAACACAATATGGAAGAATCAAAGAAAATGGCGACACTTGCAGTGGAAGCTCTGGAAGATAAAAAAGCGGAAGACATTCGTATTCTTGATATCAGCAATGTTTCCGTTCTCGCAGATTATTTTATTATTGCCAATGGAACAAACCGAAATCAGGTACAGGCCATGGCTGATAACGTGGAAGAAGCTCTTGGAAAAGCTGGTTTTGTTCCAAAACAGATCGAAGGCTATCAGAGTGCCAACTGGATTCTGATGGATTATAAAGACATCATCGTTCATGTCTTCAGTGAAGAAGATCGTGGATTTTATGATCTGGAAAGAATCTGGAGAGATGGAAAAGAAATCACCAAAGATGAATTATAAAAGATTTCACAGATAAGAAAAAATAATTCTGACATCACCAATGTTGATATCAGATAGAAAAAAGTCCTTCGGTCACACAGAATCACGAGATGCTGTATGATTGAAGGACTTTCGTTTTTTTATTCAAAGCTGCGGAAAAGACCGATTACTTTGCCGACTACAGAAAAAGGAGCATCATATGGAATGATGATCGGTTCCATAAAATCATTCTCCGGCTGAAGTCGGATATGATCGGATTCTTTAAAAAAACGTTTCACTGTTACGGAATCATCCAGAAGAGCAACAATAATCTCTCCGTTAGCTGCGGTTGGAGTCTCTTCAACGAGAATAAAATCTCCGGACAAGATACCGGCATTCACCATGCTTTCCCCTTTGACTTTCAGCATAAAGGTCTGTTTATTATGAAGAAATTCCGGAGAAATCGGAAAATATCCTTCGATATTCTCAATGGCGAGAATTGGTTCTCCTGCAGTAACCGTGCCGACAATCGGTACATTAACCAGCTCTCGTCTGGTAAGGTTAAAATTATCATCGATAATCTCGATTGCTCTCGGTTTGGTAGGGTCACGTCTGATGTAACCGTTCTTCTCAAGGGTCTCAAGATGAGAATGAACAGAAGAAGTGGACTTCAGATGAACCGCTTCGCAAATCTCACGAACTGCCGGCGGATATCCCCTGTTCAGGATGGACTCTTTAATAAATTCAAGTATCTCTTGTTGTTTTGCTGTAATCTTGCCGTAACTCATATAATAAACTCCTTTAAATCGTCAAACATATGTTTCTTACAATTTTATCATGCAACGAAAAAGAAAACAAGTGTTTTCGAATATATTTTCGGTAGTCTTCTGTAGTTATACATTATGAAGTATTCTCATTCCGGCAGATGCGTTTGTACTATCACAGTTCTTTCTTTTGATAAATTCGTATGGATATAATCCAGGAAATCGCAAATATCAGAATACCGCTTATTAAGGAAATTGTGATTTCCGCCACAGAAAATGTTCCATTATCCAATGAAAGGGGAATCTCCTGATTCAGTGCGGTAAGTCCGCCCAGACATCCCCCTACAATAATAAATATGACATAGTAGACTAATCGTCCTTTTTCAACACCAAATCGAAAAGTTGCAGGCAATAAGATGCTCGGTGCAATAAATCCAGCCGGGAAAAGAACAAGTAAGAGGCCGAGATAGCTGCTCCAATCGTTAGTACCTGTCATTAGCAGCATGCCGCTATGAATGATCATATTGATGAATATATTGATTCCGATACAAAAAATAGTCATAATATATTTTACGGAAACAAGCTCTGCTCTGGTATAAGGAAAAGCTCCGGAAAAACTGTTCCAACGACTTTTTTCATCATAAGAAATCAAGTTAAAAGAGATGACACTTCCGATGAAAAAAAGAACAAATAGAAGAAACGCAGAATTGCCGGAAAATGACGAACAGACTGCAAACACACAGATCAACATCAAATAGTATCTTGAAGATTGTGTTAACATATAAAAATCTTTTAATAATAATCCCTTCATATTACTTTATCTCCTTTGCCATATTAATAAATAATTCTTCAATAGTGACAGGATGTATTTTCATATCGGAAAGAATCCGGGATTTTTCCATGACCACTTCCATTCCGTAAGGAGATATTTTCTTTCCGATTATAGAAGAAAAATCCAATTCCTCAAATTGCTCCTTCGAACAATAAACCATACCATACTGTTCTAGCAGACGATCTTTTTCCTCGCATAAAAGTAATTTTCCTTTATGAAGAAAGGCAATATAGTCACATATTTTTTCCAGATCACTGACGATGTGAGAAGAAATCAGAATAGAATGATTTTCATCTCTGGTAAATTCATTAAAGATATCGATAATTTCATCTCTTACAACAGGATCCAGACCGCTGGTCGGTTCATCAAGAATCAGAAGTGTCGGGTCGTGAGATAAGGCAACGGCAATAGCAAGTTTCATTTTCATACCCTTTGAAAACTTTTGAAAAGATTTTTTGTCCGGAATGGATAATTTTTCGAGAAAATTGAAAAATGCGTCCTCATCCCATTGAGAGTAGGTATATTTCATGACATTTCCTATCTGTCTTGCATTTAATTCTTCCGGAAATCCGGCTTCATCAAAAACTACACCAATAGAATCTTTGATTTGGCAAATGTCCATTTGATTATCTTTCCCAAGAATTGTAACAGTGCCGGAATCTCGGCGTATCATATCAAGAATCAATTTGATCGTTGTGGTTTTGCCTGCTCCATTCTCCCCGATCAGTCCAAGAATACAACCTCCAGGTAATACCAGGCTGATGTTATCTAATTTAAAATCTCCATAGCTTTTCGATAAGTGGTGTATTTCAATAGCGTTCATATTATTCCTCCCAACTGAAGTTAATGATTTCAATTACATCATTTTTTGTCAAATTACAAGATGCGGCAAGGGGGATGATCTTTTGAATATAATCCTCAATCCTTTTCAGATTTTCTTCACGGAGGAGTTCCACATTTTTCGGTGCAACATAGCATCCCTTACCTGCTACTGTGTAAATAAAGCCTTCTTTCTCAAGTTCATCATAGGCACGTTTGGTTGTGATCACACTGATTCTCAAATCTTTGGCCAGGTTGCGAATGGAAGGAAGAGCCTCTTCTTCTTTTAAATCTCCGCTGATAATCTGGTTTTTAATCTGAGAATAAATTTGTTCATAAATTGGATTTCCATTTTTGTTATCAATAAATAGTTGTATAAGAACCACCTCACTGTTTACTGTATATATACAGTATATACAGTAAACACAATTATGTCAAGATAGAACGAAAACAATTAATACGAAAATATGTTCGCTTTTTTTCTGTTTTCTATTGACTTTCGAAAATATGTTCGGTATAATACAAACATACAAAACATATGTTTGCATAGCAAGATACACAGGCTTTTATGGAGGGGACGATTATGACAGGTAGAATTTACGATAAACATCAATCTAATACATTTTTAACAAAGAGAAAGATTGTGATACTGGTTATAGCTTTCATTCTTGTATTATTAGCTGGATTTGGCCCGCTTTCTGGTATATTTCAATCAGGGAGTTCTGTCGTGGAAGCGAATCACCAGCTGACGGATATGAAGTACAAGGTGATTCAGATTGAAGAAGGAGACAGTCTCTGGAGCATAGCGAAAGAAAATATAGATCCGGGATTCTCTGATATTTATGAATATATCCGAGAGATCAGAAGATGTAATCAGTTGGACTCAGATAGAATAACTTCCGGTAATTATCTGATGATTCCGTATTATGAAGATATGATCGCTGCACGTTGATATTATACAGATTAGAGGTAGGTGCAAAGTATAACTATCGGACTGTATAGAGTGAATCTGATATAAGCTTTGGCGTCTGTTTAATTTAATTATATAATTTAAGAAATCCTCAATGGAGTGACGGCCTGAACTGGCAAGAGATTCCATTGAGGATTTTTTTGTAATAAATAATTGTTTGAAAATTACATGATTGGTAAATTATACAATGATATTCTTTATAAAATTTCACTGAGTTCATTACTCTATGTCACTCATTATACCATTATTTGCCAAAAAAAACAACGTTAAATCATATAAAAAATGTAACTATTTCATTAAAATTAATAATGGTACAGAAGGTATTTTACAAATTATTATAAAAAAATGAGCAGATAAAGAGAGGTTACCGCCGTCAAAATTACC
>JAQYIU010000042.1 GCA_028721415.1 Lachnospiraceae bacterium
AACAATGCCAGCATCATTAAAGGAGCAATATAACGAATCATCACTCTGTAGAGTTTTTTACGTCCAAATTTATCTCCGCTGCGTTCCATCTCTTCAATCACAAAGTCAGGGGTTACAACCCATCCCACAAGAACTGTGGATAACAATGCAATAAACGGCATCATAACACTGTTGCTGATATAATCCATGATATCCAGCAGCTGTCCAATCGTACCGTTCGGCAATGGAATTTCCAAATAAAAAATGCTGTATCCCAGTGAAATGACAGCAGAAGCTACCAGATAAACGACAGTCAGAACTTTCACCGTTTTTTCTCTTTCAGTATGGAAAATCTCCATACAATTGGCAACGATGGATTCCAGAACGGAAATACAGGAAGTCAAAGTGGCAAATATCGCACTGACAAAAAACGCTATTCCCACAACAATACCTGCTTTTCCCATTGCCGAGAATACTTTTGGCAGTGAAATAAACATCAGACTTGGGCCGGCACTCATGCCCTCTGTACCTGAAAATACATATACTGCCGGAATAATCATGGCACCTGCAACAAGAGCCACTCCTGAATCAAAAAATTCAATCTGTTTGACCGCTTTGTTCAGATTGACCTCTGGTTTCACATAAGAACCATACGTAATCATGATACCCATGGAAACGCTGAGGGAAAAGAACAGCTGACTCATGGCATCCATTAATATTTGCAGAAAACGTTTCACCGTCATTCCTTCCAGATGAGGTGTTAAATAATAGACAAAGCCTTCCAATCCGGTGCGAATCTGTCCGGAAGCATCTGTATGTTTTAAAGTCAGGGAATATCCTGCAATGACCACAACCAACACCAGAAGAACCGGCATCATGCAACGGGATACCTTTTCGATGCCTCCCTGAACTCCATTATATACAATAAAAGCAGTCACTGCAGTGAACAGTAACGTAAAAATAATCGGAGACACAGGGGAAGTGATAAAGGATGTAAAATAATCATCCCTTGCCGCAGCCTCCGCCTGCCCGGTCAGATAAACCACGGCATATTTTGTGATCCAACCACCGATTACGGTATAATAAGTCATGATGAGAACCGGTACAAGAAAAGTGAGAATCCCAAGGAATCTCCATTTCGGATGCATTTCGGTATAAGCTCCGATGGCACTTTTTTGCGTGCGACGCCCAATGGCAATATCAGAAACCAGCAGGGTAAATCCAAAGGTCAACACCAGGGCAAAATAGATAATCAGGAACAATCCTCCCCCATCTTTTGCGGCAAGATATGGGAATCGCCAGAGGTTACCTACCCCCACCGCACTTCCTGCCGCAACAAGGACGAAGCCCAGTTGCCCGGAGAAATGATTTGCTTTCTTTTTCATACTTTTTTAACTCCTATCCTTTCATAATGAAAGTATAGAATAGCACAGGGTATTCTATTTGGCAACTATGGAGAAATATTCTAAAGTGTTATGACCTATGGGAAAATAATCCTCGTATCATCTGTTTTAAAATATTTTCTTTACAACTTCGATACGGTTTTCCCATGAGCATCGTTCTTTCCACTTTTATTTCACGGATGTATTCTTTTTCCACCTCATATGGATTTTCAGATAAAACCACCATATCCGCAATTTTTCCCGCTTCCAGGCTTCCCCGCTCTTTCTCATCAAAACAGGCCTCATACCCGTTAATCGTACAGCAACGAAGGGCCTCCTGAACGGAAATTGCTTCTTTTTTATTTGGATTATTTACTGCTTTATCCATCCAAAGAATGGGATCCGGTTCTGTACAAGGAGCATCGGATCCAAAGGATACCAGAATTCCCTGATCTAAAAAAGTGCGGATTGGATTTAATTTTAACACTCTTTCCCTTCCTAATATTTCTTCCAGATACCCATCGGGTTCCTGCCGCCAATCAATAAATGCACTTTGAACAGGCATCTGGATATTATATTGCTTGCATATTTCTATACCGGATTCTGTTGGAAGGCAGTCGTGAATGACGCCATGACGATGATCTTCTCTCGGATAGTCATCCAGAGCTGCTTTGATACATTTACACGCTTGATCAAATGCCCGGTCTCCAATGGCATGAAGTTCGATCTGTAAACCTGCCCGATTCGCCTTTTTACAAAAATCTGCCACTTTTTTATCATCATAATATAAAACACCAGTATCCGCATCATCATCGGTATAGGGCTGATTTAATGCTGCATCATGGGAGCCGAAACATCCATCCAGAGCACACTCGAAGCAACCTCCAATCCGTGGAATCTTTCTTCTGGTTGCTGTTTTTATATTGAGAGACTGGGGAAAAACATTAATCTTAAAACCATTTTTCAGACCCTGTGCAAAAAACTGCTCCATGGTGATATCCAGATTGGCCACAAACCCAACACCACTTACTGTATGAATACTTCCAATTCCTTTCTTAGCCATATCATCAACGGCCTTCTGCATATTTTTAATCAGTTCAGGGATGGAAATTGAATTGGTAATGTAATTGGAGATTTCGAAAAAGGCTTCTTGATTCATCTCTCCAGTATCCGGATGATATCCTCGCAAAGAGGAAACCTTTTTCTCCATCTTCGTCAACAGCTTTGTATTTACCACACAGGCATGTCCGTCGTATTTTACCACAAAAACTTCTTTATCCGGGCATACCTGATCCAACTCTTCTCTGGAAATCAAACATTTTTCTACAACTGAATAGGGCGAGGCACCAAAAGCAATTAATGTTTTATCCGAGGACTTTGACGCAAAATTCCGAATCATCTCTGCAATCTCGCGGTTAGACCGGGCTTCCATCACATTTAATCCTGCGTGAAAAGTGGCGTAGGATGCAAAATGTTGATGGGTGTCCACAAAAGTCGGAACCAACGCCCGCTTCCCAAGATGAAATTTTTTGATTCCCTTATATTGATCCGGTAGCTGATCTCCCACATAAAGAATCTTTCCCTGATCCTCAACCAGATATCGATATACATCATTATTTTTATTTACCGTCAGGATATTTCCTTCATAACAACGCATTTCTTTTCATCCTTTTTCATATAAATTATATTTTTCTAATGCTTCTTTAATCCCATCCTCGTCAACAGAAGAAGTGATATAATCTGCATTTTCTTTGACAATATCGCTGGCATTTCCCATGGCAACTCCAATCCAGACAAAATCAAGCATCTCCATATCATTTTCTCCATCGCCAAAAGCCATCGTCTCATCTTCTTTTATCCCATTGATGCTCAAATATTTCTGAATTCCCGCTTTTTTGCCCCCGGAAGCAGCAATGATATCCACTCCATTGTCATTCCAACGAGTGATCTTACAATCCGGTATCTGATCGGATAATTCTTTTTCACATCCTTTTTTCAAATAAGCAATCGCCTGATATATTTCATTTCCCGTATACTCTTCAACATCAGGAACCGGCGTGGAAATCTCTTCCTGAGCTATCTTCACCTGCTCATTGATAAAATTAATGTACATCCTGTCTTTTTCCACCAGCACAATGGGAAGGGTTTTCTCTTGGAACATCTGGATAATGCGCTCTTTACTCGCCCCTGTGATCGGGTTTCCTGACAGGATATTTCCATGCCTGTCCAGACAAAGCTGACCATTGAGGGTAAGATACGCATCAAACTTAATATCATGAACCGGAAGCAAAGAAAGCTCGGTCATATGTCTGCCCGTGGCAAGCACTCTCCGGATTCCTTTTTCTTCTAACTGCCTGAGACAGATTCTTGTGCTCTCGGGTACTGTATTATTTGTATTGGAAATTAAAGTCCCGTCAACATCGAAAAAAATAACTTTAATCATAGTTCCTCCGTAATAGTATTTTGTGAAAATTAATCAGCGTAAGTATTCGTTTATTCATTCTATAATCCAGATAAAGTTCTCATTACCAAATCTACATCTTTGTTTTCAAGTTCCTGAATAATATGCAAATATGTTTTTTGTGTAGTTGTCATACTTGCATGACCTAATCTTCGTGCAACACTGGCGATGGACACTCCAGCAAAAAGCAGCAAAGATGCATGGGTATGGCGCAAACCATGAATGGAAATTTCTGAAATCCCACATTTTCTGCAATGCCTTGTCAGTATATCATTTATTGTAGAATTATAAATTTTTGAATCACCTACAAAAATAGGTTGATCCTCTGGCAGTCCTTTTATTAATTCAGAAAATTTTACTACAACTTGCCAGTCAATCTGAATTTTACGAACAGATGACTTATTTTTTGTCGGCAAAAATCCTCCATCTCCTTTATAATCCCAAGTTTTACTGATGGATAAGGTCTGTCTTGCAAAATCAAAATCAGCCGGTGTAATTGCAAGGGCTTCAGAAAATCTCATTCCGGTTTTTGCAACAAGAAGAATAAAGGCATCCCAATTCGGTTCTTCTCCAATATCAAGATTTGCAATCAAGGTATGAAGTTCGAACTGATTCAAATATTTAATTTTTTTCGCTCTAGGTGTTTTTCCTTTAATGATTGCTTTTCTGGTTGGATCTCTATCCATTAACCCTTCGTCCACAGCATCAAGGATTGCTCCTTTTAATTGATGATGGAAATCTAACGTTGTTTGTCTCTCATGCTCTTTTGCATAATCATTCAAAAGCTGTTGATATACCGTCCTTGTCAACTCTGACACCTTCACATCCGGTACAAGTTTTTTTACCCATTTCTCCGTCATCAAATATTTTGCCAACGTTGCATCTCGTATTGCACCCTTTTTATATACATCCACCCATTGGGCATAATACTCATAAAAAAGTGTTGTCTTGTTCATATCATTTAGCATAAGTTACCTCCATTTTTCGAAAATACTTACGCTGATATAAACAATAAGAATATAGAACAGGTTATTAAGAAGTCATGATCAAAGGTTTGATTTCTTCTTCAAGGGTTTGTTTTAATTCCGCCATCATCTTTGCATAAAATTTAAATTTCGGCAATGGTTTTTCTTGCGCTTTTTTATAACTGGTATAATCAACGGTTGCCTTGATCGCACTTTCGTTTGGAATCTCGCCATTTCTGTAATGATTTGCTGCATACATAATATCCTCCTTTGAAGCATACCATGTAATACAAAAATCTGTAATTACTTTATCAATACAATCCTGTTTCATATTATTTACAATATTAAGAATAGATTTTCCTGTGTATTTACTCTCATTTATCTCAATATCCGAAATCAAACTGCTCATAATTTCCGCAACCTTTGGATTATCTTTACGTAATTCTTCCACATACTGTCGTGCTTCATCAATCTGTTTTTGTCTTTCTTCAGGTGTTACTTCTTCATCTTCTTCGGCCGGATTGACAATATTTTGAATCAAATTGATAATATATTCATAATCAATTTTTGTACTACTGTATGCCATTAATTCATAGTCGGAATCGATTTCTGGGGATTCTGGATCATCCTCTGAAGATTCTGATTTCTCATCCTTCAGTTCTTCTAATACATTTTTATAATGACCAACATAATCCTCATATTCCACCTGAGAAATTTTATATTGCTCCAACATACTGTCATCATACTTTGTAAAAGATTTTAATTGGGCAAACAACGTATCAAAACTCTGGAAAATTTTTACGAAAATCTTTTTTTCTTTTAAAGACATGCCTGGGATGTCAGACGGCGTCGGAGCCGAAACGCGCAAAGCCGAAAGTGCTTTTCTAAATGCTGGCTCGATCTCCTCCCATTCTGGAAGCACTGCATCTTTTGTGCCACCGGCGGAATACAGTTTCACCGCATCATCTACTGATTTTTTAAATAATATTGGTGCTTGAAATGTTACAATCTGCCCAAATTTTTTATTCGTTTTATAAATCCGATTTGTTCTGGAAAAAGCCTGAATCAAATCATGCGGCCCCATTGGCTGCCTGTCAATAAAAATTGTTGATAAACATGGTGCATCAAATCCTGTCAATAATCGATCCACCACAATAACCAAATCCAGCTGCTCGCTTCTTCGTTTATATTTATCACTTTTTCTTGCAAGCCTTTTGTTCAGATTATCATTATATGTCTGAATCTGTGAAAGGTCATATGTTGTTCCAAACATATGATTATAATCGTCCAAAGATTGTTGCATTTTTTCCTGATTTACCGGAGAGCCCTCTTCATTTTCTGTAATAGAATATGTAATGGCAAACTTTGGAAAATCCGGAAGAACCCTCTTTACCTTTTCATCAATCTGAAGTGTAGTTTCTCCTTTTTTCACTCGTGTTAATAAATCATAATATTTTTGAGCCAGAGGAATCGAACTTGTCGTAAGTAAACCTTCATAAGTCATTCCTTTTCCGTTCTGAAAGCCGAGTTTATAATAAGACTTATTTAAAATAATATCCAAAACCTTCAACATATGCGTTTCGTTATCATAAACGCTATTGTCTGTTTCATCGACTACATTTTTCGGACCATTATGTTCTACTTGAAATCCTAAAACCGCTCTGTCGTGAATTGCATTTTGTATCGTATATTTATGTAAACATTTTCCATATAATTCTTCCGTTGTTCGTGGCAAATCACCTTTTTGCGGATATGGATTTTCTGCAAATCTCGGCGTTCCGGTAAATCCATACCACATGGAATTACCAAAAAACCGTTCCAACTCTCTCTTCGTTCCAGGAGAAACGGCTCTATGACACTCATCAACAACAAATGCAATTTTCAAATTTTTTATTCTTAAATATTCCGGGCTATCTGCTTTTAATCGTTTTGTAATCAATCGCTGTAATTTTTGAATTGTTGTTACAATTACCTGTCTGTCACTGGATTTCAGCTTTTTCTTTAAATCATTCACATTTTCTGTTTCATTTACATCAATCAGATCATTGTTAGCATAGGCTTTGAATGCCATTCTGGTCTGATTGTCCAGATCTTTTCTGTCAATCAAAAAGATCGCCTTATCAAGAGAAGGGATATCCATCAAAAGATTTCTGGTTGCCTTATAAGAGGTCAATGTTTTTCCAGAGCCAGTCGTATGCCATACAAATCCAGATTCCCCCACTTTTGATGCGTCACGTATAGATTCAATTGCATGAATCTGATAAGGACGCAATAATATTAATTTTTTTGCCTCTTCATCCAAAACAGTATACCTTGCTATCATTTCATGGGCTTCCGGAATACGCAACACACTTTTCGCAAAATCCAGATAATCTGTAATCGGATTATTCTCTTTATCCAGCCATCTACTGGCAAATTTAGGATCTAAATCCGTATCACTGGCTGCAGAGAAATATTTCGTATCTACTCCATTACTGATCACAAACATCTGTACTGCGGAAAAAATACCAGTAAATTTTCCTTCACTAATATATTTTTTAATCTGCCAAAATCCGTCCATATAAGAATGTTGTTTGTTTTTTAATTCAATATGAATCATCGGAAGACCATTGATTAAAAGTGTCACATCAAACCTTCTGTCCCTTGTCGGCAAATGTCTGTTTTCATCCGTCTCCAAAGCCTGATATTGATTGATTACTTCGTAAACACTGCTTCCGCCTGCAACATGCTCATGATTCATTACTACAAGATGCAGCCGCTCGGTATCACGCTGAACATGAACCTGTACTTTTCCATTTTCCCCAACCAACCATTCCCCTGCCTTAAAGAAAGAAGAAAATTGTAATTGATTTTTCACCTGTTCAAACTCGGCATCAGATAAAAGTTCTCCATTTAATCTGTCTTTATTATTTTGTTCAAGGATATACTTAAAATTTGCCCATAAATCTGCCTCAGTTTTCAAATCTTCCCGGTAAGTCCATTGAGAATCACCGTAAACCAACTGTTCAATCAACTTTTTTTCAATCATTGCTTCCAATTCTGGCATAATTTTTATCTCCTTTACTGTTATTACTTCAATTTTTATCTGTTTTACCGCATTTTTTATGAAAAAATACTGCCGATGGTGAAGAGTGATGAGGTGATCCAACTCAGTAAAATAATTTCCAATTTTTCTCTGTTCTTCTATATCTTGTGGTATTGTCAATTTAGTATCGAAGAAATCCGCCGGAGCAATATTTAAAAGCCCATGATTTCTCGCCCCCTCTGCTGCAATCTCATGAATTCCCTTCTGACAGAGATTCGTACTATAATATTATACCAAATAATCTGAATCAATTTCATCGTTGTTCTTAATT
>JAQYIU010000043.1 GCA_028721415.1 Lachnospiraceae bacterium
ATTCTTATCCCTGTCTCTGTTTATGTTTTGGATTTTCGCAAATGATTCTGATTGCGCCTTTCCGTCTGATGACTTTGCATTTCTCACAGATCGGCTTAACTGATGCTCTAACCTTCACGATAATCTCTCCTTTCCAAAACGTTCAGCAAATATTATATCATTGTTCTATATTAAAAGCAAGTATGAAAATACCGAAAATGCGCATAAATATGCCATCATTCAGGTCAAATCATACAAAACTTTCAAGCCTATTTATCTCTCCAGATAATTCTGCCTTTTGTTAAATCGTATGGGGAAAGTTCGATTGTCACTTTATCTCCTGGTAAGATCTTGATAAAGTTCATACGTAATTTGCCGCTGATGTGGCCGAGTACCTGATGACCATTCTCCAATTCTACTTTGAACATGGCATTCGGGAGTTTCTCCACTACCTTTCCTTCTACTTCAATAACATCTGATTTTGACATACTTAAATCCTCCTGCTTTCATTAATCATGCTTTTCCTTGGGGGGTAATGTGACGCCTTTGGGGCATAATCGCCTCTCTGATCCTTTGGTCAGCATCATCTGCCTGTACTAACGAGGGAAAAGCCTCTGCTGTCTTCTCAGAGCGCATCATCTGAATATGTTTCTTGTTCTTCTTTTTTGGATTGGCGAGACAACGTTGCTCGCCATCACACAATCCGACCATTTCGCCCTCCTCCGATACAATCATGTAAATTCTTCCTTTGTCATGACCGCAGAGGGAGGTTGCAAAATAACCTAATCTATATTCTATCATAAATTTTCTCCGTTACAAGTATTATTTTTGAAAAATTTTTCTACTTTTCCTCCGGTAACATTGTAAGAATTTCACATCCATCTTCTGTGATTGCAATAGTATTTTCATAGTGTGCAGCCAATTTTCCATCTCTTGTAACAACAGTCCAGTCATCTTCCAGCCACCACACATCATAGGTTCCTTCGTTAATCATCGGTTCAATAGCAAGTGTCATGCCTTTCTGAAGCTTTGCACCTCTTCGTCTTCGCACAAAGTTCGGAATCTCCGGATCTTCGTGAAGGGACGTTCCAATGCCATGGCCTACCAGATCTCTCACCACTGAAAATCCGGCTTTTTCCGCATATGTCTGGATTCCGCGGGCGATATCAACTAAATGATTGCCAGGTTTCGCAAATTTAATTCCTTCAAAAAAGGATTGTTTTGTCACATCAATGAGTCGTTGTGCCTTTGCACTGATCTCGCCAACGCCATGGGTTCTGGCAGCATCAGAATGGTATCCTTTATAGATAAGCCCTGCATCCAGACTGACAATATCCCCATTTTGTAAATAGCGCTTGTCAGTCGGAATCCCGTGAACTACTTCATTATTAACAGATACACAAATAGATGCCGGGTATCCATTATAATTTAAGAAATTAGGAACACATCCAAAACTGCGGATGATTTCTTCTCCCAGACGGTCGATATCCTTTGTAGTCATTCCCTCTTTGATTTCTCTTCCCAACTCATAATGAACCTTGGCCAGTAACTGACCGGCTGTTCTCATCAACTCAATCTCTTTTTCGTTTTTTATACTGATAGACATCTTCTTCTCCCATATTATATCTCTTATTTATCACGAAAGCAGGACTACACCGGCAGTCCTGCTTTTTTGATTTTTTATGTAGAATTCCAGACTTGATCTCATATAAAATATGAACATAATTAACATCTGAAAATCTTCTATTTATCAAGCACCTTTGTGATCTCACTGTATACTACATCAATATCCTGTGTTCCGTCAACTGTAAGAATGACTTCTTTCTTATTATAATAGTCAATCAACGGCTGTGTCTGCTCATGATATACATTAAGTCTCTTCTGTACTGTTTCCGGCTTATCGTCATCTCTTAAGATCAGCTTCTCACCACATACATCACAGACACCTTCCTTCTTCGTCGGGTTATATACCAGATGATAAGTAGCTCCACATCCAACGCAGGCTCTTCTTCCTGACATTCTACGGATAATATTCTCGTCCGGCACATCTACGTTAATCGCATAATCAATCTTTTCATTCTGATTATTCAGCGCATAATCCAGAGCTTCTGCCTGAGGAATGGTTCTTGGAAATCCGTCAAGAATGAATCCCTTCATGCAGTCTTTTGCCTTAATACGATCCACTACCAAATCAACTACCAGTTCATCCGGAACAAGTTGACCTGCGTCCATATAGCCTTTGGCTTTCTGTCCCAGTTCCGTATTATTCTTGATATTCATTCTGAAGATATCTCCGGTGGAAATATGTGGAATACCGTATCTTTCTGAAAGCATTTTAGCCTGTGTTCCCTTACCGGCACCAGGCGCACCTAACATGATAATCTTCATTATGTCAACCTCCCGTTTTTACAATTAACATTCTTATGCTTATTTTACATCTCTTTGACAGTTAATACAAGTTTTATTTTTTGTGCATATAAAAAACTTTCATTAATTTACAAAAATGTTTTCATTTGAAATCAAAAAAAATCCCCGAGACCTTTTACTGTCCCGGGGATTACTATCTCTCTTTAGAATAATTGAAACCGAATTGGTCTGATTAAACTGCAGCAATATTCTTTGTTGCAACAATATCAACACCGGTTCCTGCTACGTTAGGAACGATTACATCGCCAATCTTAACAGGAGCTTTTACGACAACCGGTTTAATCTCTTCCAGTGTTTCAAAGATTTTTCCTTTCGGAATTACATCTTTTGTCTTTACGGAAACAGCTGCAAGATTGCCACCTTCCACTTTTACGATAGAAGTAACAACACGTGTCGGATTGGTAACTTCCTCTCTTGCATATTTATCACCACGAGGACAGGTATTGCCTGTAACATCTGTTACTACGCCATTATCCATTGTAACTGTAACCTGACATCCCAGAGGACATCCAATACATGTCAATTCTCTTTTTTCCATGATAGCACTACTCCTTTTCAATTTTTACAGTGATAGTCTTAAGACCTTCAAATTCTTCCAGAGCTTTTTTCTTGAGAATAATCTGTTCCATTTCTCCAGGAGCCATAACCTGTTTTCTGCGATGCTGTACTCTTTCATCATTGAAGTATACACTGATGTAGCTGTCTTTAAATACATCTGCAACACGGAAACGTACGGTAAGCAGATCAGCCATGCTGTCCAGATGAATTGTGGTAGGCACTGTATAACGAGCTCCTTCCACTGCCTTGATATCAATGACATCTGTAGATTTGGCTACTTCTTTGCCGTAACGTTCTTTTACATAATGAGCGGCATTTTTACCAGCCATTGCAGCTTCTTCAGAAACATAGTCAACCAGGTCATGTACATGTAAAACATTACCGCAGGCAAATACACCTTCAATGTTTGTCTCAAGACTTTCATCAACCAGAGGTCCATTGGTTACAGGGTTCATTTCTACTTCTGCCTGTTTGGATAATTCATTTTCCGGAATCAGACCACAGGATAAGAGAAGCGTATCACAATCATAATGAACTTCTGTTCCAGGAATTGGTTTTCTGTCCGGGCCAACCTCTGCGATCACAACGCCAGTCAGACGGTCTGTTCCTTCGATATCGATAACAGTGTGGCTGAGCATTAACGGAATATCATAATCATCCAGACACTGAACGATATTTCTCTTAAGACCACCGGAGTAAGGCATAACTTCTGCAACAACCTGTACATCTGCACCTTCAAAAGTCATACGTCTTGCCATAATCAGTCCGATATCACCGGAACCGAGAATGACTACTTTCTTACCTGGCATAAAGCCTTCCATGTTAACAAGTCTCTGTGCTGTTCCGGCAGAGTAGATACCAGCCGGACGATATCCAGGAATGTTCAGGGCTCCACGCGGTCTCTCACGGCATCCCATAGCCAGGATGACTGCTTTTGCCTGATACATTACCATACCTTCTTCGCGGTTCATCACTGTGACAACTTTATCTTTGGAAATGTCACAAACCATGGTATGTAATTTATATTCGATATTTAATTCTGCAGCCTGATCGATGAAACGGGATGCATATTCCGGACCTGTAAGCTCTTCTTTAAATGTATGAAGACCGAATCCGTTATGAATACACTGATTCAAAATACCGCCAAGCTGATTATCTCTTTCAATAATTAAAATACTGTCGATTCCTTCTTTTTTAGCAGCAATTGCAGCAGCTAATCCGGCAGGACCTCCACCTACGATTACGACATCATAAGATTTCATAATATATTCCTCACTTTCCCTAATCCTAGTCTTCTTTGATCTTTCCTACTAACAGATTGGAGCCTTTTCCTTTCTTGGTGATTTCTGTCATTGGCACACCAAGCTCTCTTGAAAGGATTTCCATTGTTCTAGGAGTACAGAAGCCTGCCTGGCAACGACCCATACCTGCACGGGTTCTACGTTTGATTCCATCCATGGTTCTTGCACCGATCGGACGGTTGATAGCATCCATAATCTCGCCTTCTGTAACCATCTCACAACGACATACGATGCTGCCGTATTCCGGTTTTTCTTTGATCAATGCATTCTTTTCTTCCAGGGAAAGATCTTCCATGTGGATGACATCTTTACGTTTTGCGATAAAGTTGTCTTTTGCAGGGAAATTGTATTTTTCCTGAATCTGTCCAACGATTCTCTCGGCGATAGCAGGAGAACTGGTAAGTCCTGGGGATTCGATTCCCAGTGCATCAAAGAATCCAGGAGCATCTTTTGCTTCTTCAACGATGAATTCATGTTCCGGTAAATGAGCACGAAGTCCTGCAAATGAAGTGATAACCTTATTCATAGGTAATTTTGTTCTGGTAAGGTAGCTGTTCTGTGCCTTGTAAGCCAGATCATCCAGAATATCCTGTGTGGTTTCCACGCCATCTTTATCTTCAATATCTGTAGCAGATGGTCCAACGAACATATTGCCGTGAATTGTAGGTGCGCAGAGGATACCTTTACCCATCTTACCAGGTAATGGGAATACTGTTGCAGAGAAGTAATCACCCATCTCTTTATCAAGAAGGAGGTACTCACCGCGACGAGCGATGATTTCTTTTTTATCTTCACTGACCATATTATGTAATTTATCTGCGTAAACACCTGCTGCATTAACAACGATCTTTGTCTCAAATGTACCCTGATCTGTTACAACTTCATAATATCCGTCTTTTTTAATAATATTTTCTACTTCTGTCTCAAATTTGAATTCACAGCCATTCATGGCAGCGTTCTCACCCATGGCAATGGCAAGTCCCCAAGGACAGATAATCCCACCGGTAGGTACATATAATGCTGCAACCGTGTTATCAGTCAGGTTTGGTTCCATGGCAAGCGCTTCCTCTTTGTCAATAATACGACATCCAGGAACACCGTTTTTATTTGCCTGATCTAACAATACATCAAGCTTACCTCTTTCTTCCGGCACTGTACAAACAATAAGAGAACCGTTCTTTTTAATCGGGTAGTCAAGATCCTCTGCTAATTCGTATAAGAGTTCATTACCTCTTACATTCATCTCAGCCATAAGAGTTCCCGGCTTACAGTCATATCCTCCATGAACAATACCACTATTTGCTTTGGATGTTCCAGATGCAACGTCATCACCTTTTTCGATAACGCACATATCTACCTGATACTTAGACAACTCTCTGGCAGTACAAGTACCAGTTACACCAGCACCAATTACAATAATGTCATACATGTCTTTTTACCTCCATTTTTTTGCGCATGACAAAAGTCAGCCCATAACATACAGGACACAGTTAAAATGTTATAAATACATCATATTATACAAATACGCATAAAAATCCCCCTGCATCTATATATAATATGTACAAACAACTGTGACTTCCATCACTTGTTTTATGTATATATATTACCGCATTTTTCTTGTATTGTAAATTATACAATTTTTACAAAATGCACAATTGAGCAAAAATTTACTTCTATAAAAAAAGTAGATTTGTGAGATTTATTCAAATAACTTACAATAATATTATGAAATCAACTCATAATATTGGTAATAAACACAAAGTGGCATATCTTTTCTTGCTCTTATTATCTTTTTGAAAATTATAACGAAAAATAAGACAAACTTTTTACCATATACAGACAAAAAAATCCTCGGATACAAGGAGTTTCCTAAACTAAACTCCTTGCTCCAAGGATTGTATTGATGTTATTCACTTAAAAATCCGGAATAATGTCGTACCAGCATCTGCGATTCGATCTGCTTGATGGTTTCCAGCACAACGCCGGCAATAATAATCAGTGAAGTTCCTCCAAAAGAAACATTCGCTCCAAAATATCCGTTAAAGAAAATCGGGATAACTGCAATGATACATAAACCAATTGCACCGATAAAAATAACGTAATTCAAAATGGAGGTAAGATACTCAACTGTTGGCTTACCAGGACGAATTCCCGGTATAAAACCACCCTGTTTCTTCATATTATTTGCAATTTCCATCGGATTAAAGGTAATCGATGTATAGAAATAAGCAAATAAGATAGTCAGCAACAAATAAACAAGTAATCCGACAGTCCTCTTTGGATGTTCCGGATTACACCAGTTTGACTGATTTAAACAGTTAAATATCATTCCAGGTATTCCGTCTGGATCAGCACCCACAAGCTGTTTAATTACTAACGGGAACTGCATCAGAGAGGAAGCAAAAATGATTGGGATAACATTGGCTGTGTTTACCTTGATTGGTAATACAGAACCCTGACCGCCAATCTGCTTTCTTCCCTGGAGTTTCTTTGAATATTGAACTGGAATCTTACGTTCTGCATCATTCAGAAGAATGGTCAGAATAAAGGTTCCGATAATTACAAAGAGAATCACTGCTACTGCAATTACAATACCGCCAATCGGTTTTCCCTGAATAAATTTCTGATACAGAGAATACAGATCTCCCGGAATACGGGATACAATGTTTACTAACAAAATGATAGAAATACCATTTCCAATTCCTTTGTCTGTAATCTGCTCACCAAGCCACATTACAAACACAGAACCTGCGGTAAGGCATACAATCATTTCAACGACCATAAGTGCATTGTAATCAGAAAGTAATCCCTGTCTGCCAAATCCAATGGCAAGACCGGCACTTTCCAGTACAGATAAAGCTAATGTCACAAATCTTGTGATATTATTCATCTTTTTGCGTCCATCTTCTCCATCCCGGTACATCTCCTCCAATGCCGGAATCGCAATGGTAAGGAGCTGTATGATAATAGAAGAGGTAATATATGGTGTTACACTCAATGCAAAAATTGACATTGACTCAAAAGATCCTCCGGTAAAGGAGTTCAATAGATTGAATGAATCACCCAACAGTGAATTTAAATATTCACTGATCTGGGCAGTGTCAATACCCGGAATCGGTAACTGACTGCCCAGTCTGCAGATGAAGACAATAAACAGGGTGAATAATAGTTTCTTTCTAATCTCCTTCACTTTCAGAGCATTTCTGAGAGTTTCAAACATTAGATCACCTCAGCTTTTCCACCAGCAGCTTCGATCTTAGCAACTGCACCTTTAGAGAATGCATTTACCTGAACAGTAAGCTTCTTGCTTAATTCTCCATTTCCAAGAATTTTTACGCCATCAAAAGCGTTCTTTACTAAACCAGCTTCTTTTAAAGTATCGATGGTTACAACACTGTCTGCTTCAAATCTTTCCAGGTCGGAAACATTAATTCCGATGACCTTTTTAGAATTGATGCATGTGAATCCTCTTTTAGGAATTCTTCTGTATAAAGGCATCTGTCCACCTTCGAAGCCTACACGAACCTGTCCGCCGGAACGAGCCTTCTGACCTTTATGTCCTTTACCTGCTGTTTTGCCATTTCCTGAACCGTGTCCACGACCTACACGAAATGCATCACTGTGTTTAGATCCTGCAGCAGGATGTAAATTGGATAAATTCATTTACGGGTACCTCCTTATCTGCAACTAAATCTCTTCAACTTTTACTAAATGTCTTACATGCCAGATCATTCCGCGGATTGCATCATTGTCAGGCATTTCAACAGTTTTGTTTAATTTCTTAAGTCCCAATGCTTCTACAGTTGCTCTCTGTTTTGGAATAGCACCGATAGGAGACTTCACTAATGTGATTTTTAATTTATCTGCCATTTTTATTCCTCCTTATTACAGCTCGTCAACTGATTTGCCACGAAGTCTTGCAACTTCTTCTGGTGTCTTAATGTTTTTCAGACCTTCGATAGTAGCTAATACCACGTTCTGTTTGTTGTTGGAACCTAAAGCTTTGGAACGGATGTTTTTGTATCCAGCTAATTCCAGAACAGCACGTGAAGGACCTCCGGCGATGATACCGGTACCTTCTGGAGATGTTTTTAATAATACGGATGCACTACCGAATTTACCAATGAAATCATGTGGGATGGATCCTGCTTCGTTTACAGGTACTTTAACCAGTTTCTTCATAGCGTCTTCTTTTCCCTTACGGATTGCTTCAGGAATTTCAATTGCTTTGCCTAAACCAGCTCCAACATGACCGTTTTTATCACCAACAACTACTAATGCAGCAAAACGCATGTTACGTCCACCTTTTACTACTTTAGTAACACGTTTGATTGATACTACTGTTTCTTGTAATTCTAATTGACTAGCATCAATTAATTCACGCTTCATGTCATATCCTCCTTGTTTAGAAATTCAGACCAGCTTCACGAGCTGCGTCTGCCAGAGCCTGAACCTTGCCCTGATAAATAAATCCGCCTCTGTCAAAGACAACTGATGTAATACCTTTTTCCAGTGCTCTCTTAGCAATTACTGTTCCTAAATAAGCTGCTGCTGCAACGTCGTTAGTTTTTTCCAGTTCTGCTTTTACATCTTTCTGAGTAGTAGATGCTGAAACGAGAGTATTTCCAACGGTATCATCAATAATCTGAGCGTACATATGATTATTACTTCTAAATACGGCTAAACGTGGAGTAGAAGCAGTTCCGCTGATACGGTTACGAAGTCTTCTATGTTTTTTAGCACGAACTTCACTTCTTGATTTTTTACTAATCATTCTTACTTCCTCCTAATTATTTCTTACCTGTCTTACCAACTTTACGTCTGATCACTTCGTCAGCGTACTTGATACCTTTACCTTTGTAAGGTTCCGGTTTTCTCTTTTCTCTGATTTCAGCAGCGTACTGACCAACTTTCTGTTTGTCAATGCCTTTGATGGTGATCTTGTTCTGTCCGTCTAATACAGACTCAAGACCTTCCGGATCTTCCATTTCTACAGGATGAGAATATCC
>JAQYIU010000044.1 GCA_028721415.1 Lachnospiraceae bacterium
CCAGATGCTGGAAGAAAGTTTTAAAACAATCAGAAATGGAGAGGTTGTTCAGGGTACTATTATCGATGTAAAAGAGGATGAAATCATCTTAAATATTGGATATAAAGCAGACGGTATCATATCAAGGAACGAATATTCTAACGATCAGAATTTAGACCTCACAACAGTTGCTAACGTTGGCGACGAGATGGAAGCAAAGGTTCTGAAAGTTAACGATGGCGAAGGCCAGGTTCTCTTAACTTATAAGAGATTAAAAGCAGAAAAAGGCAATAAGAGATTAGAAGAAGCATTTAATAACAAAGAAGTATTAAAAGCAACTGTTGCCAAAGTATTAGACGGTGGTTTAAGTGTAAATGTGGAAGATACAAGAGTATTTATTCCTGCAAGCCTTGTATCTGATACTTATGAAAAGAACTTAAAGAAATATGATGGACAGGAAATTGAATTCGTTATTACAGAATTCAATCCTCGTAAGAGAAGAATCATCGGTGACCGTAAACAGCTATTAGTTGCTGAAAAGAAAGCAAAACAGGAAGCATTATTTGCAAGAATCGAAGCTGGAATGACTGTAGAAGGAACTGTTAAGAATGTAACAGACTTCGGTGCATTTATTGATTTAGGCGGAGCTGACGGACTCCTTCATATCTCTGAGATGAGTTGGGGACGTGTTGAAAATCCTAAGAAAGTTTTCACTGTTGGTGAAACATTAAAAGTATTGATCAAAGATATTCAGGGAGAAAAGATTGCCTTATCTCTTAAATTCCCTGAGACAAATCCTTGGTTAAATGCTGATGAGAAATATGCCGTAGGTAATGTTGTTACTGGTAAAGTTGCTCGTATGACAGATTTTGGTGCATTCGTTGAACTGGAACCAGGTGTTGACGCTTTACTTCATGTTTCTCAGATTGCAAAAGAACACATTGAAAAACCATCTGATGTATTAAAAGTTGGTGAGGAAATCACAGCAAAAGTTGTTGATTTCAAACAGGATGACCGTAAGATCAGTCTGAGCATCAAAGCTTTAGATGTACCAAAGGAAGATTAATATTTCATTAATGGATTAAGAAATACAAAAGAGATGTTGGTTATCAGCATCTCTTTTTTTTAACAGAAAATATGGAGTTTATTCATGAGAGAGGATAATAATACAATTCTTATTGTAGAGGATCAGATACTCAACAGAAGAATACTTCGTAATATGATACAGAATGATTATGATGTGTTGGAAGCGGAGAATGGGGCGGAGGCCCTTAACATATTGCAGAATTACAGCGAAGAAATCACAGCAATTCTTCTGGATATCGTCATGCCTGTCATGGATGGATATGAATTTTTAAAACGGATCAAAGAAACCCTATGGAAGGATATTCCCATCATTGTAATGACGGGTGATAATGATGCTGATACTGAAGAAAAAGCGCTGGAACTGGGGGCGTGGGATTTTGTCATCAAACCATATAAAGCACGAATTCTGCTCACGCGCTTGAAAAATGCGATTGCCAGAAGAGGAATGGCCGTTTTTAAATCCTTTTACCAATTTGGAACAAATCAAAAGTTTTACGCTTGTGTTGATTGATATCCAGAATTTTAAAGAGATCAATGACACAATGGGGCATCTCTGTGGAGATATTATTCTAAAAGAGGTTGCGAAAGTATTAAAAGAATCAGTCAGACACCAGGATTCTGTCATCAGGTATGGTGGGGATGAATTCCTTATTATTTTCCTAAACTGCCCGGAAGAAAAGGTATACGAACGCACTACTTATATCCAGCGAATGTTATCCGACATATCCTGTAAAGGAAATAAAAACCACACCATCGGAGCAGATTTTGGTGTGGCCCATACAACCTGTTTTGAAAAAACAGGAGAGTTCATGGAGAAAATTATCCGTCAGGCGGATACTCTTATGTACCAGAATAAAAAAGCAAAAAAGGAAAAAAAGAGGGTTCTCTTAGAGTGTGCAGATAAACAAAGTTAAAATTCCGCATATGATTCCTATAGCTGCACCGCATAATACATCTTTTGGAAAATGAACACCTCCAAATACCCGAATCAGTGCCAGAATAATTCCTGCTGCAAAAAGAAATATGCCGACAGGCTCAAAGATTCCAAACCATAGTGTGGCAATGAGAAAAATCGAGAAGACATGTCTGCTCGGGAAAGAATCTCCTTTTTTTTCGCGGGGAATCACTGGTTGGAAATGATACAGATCATAAGGACGCGGGAAATGTAAAAGCTTTCGTATTACGCTGACTGCTGCAAAACAAAAAGCAGGGACAAAAACCAATGCGATAACCTGTTTATCTGCTCTAAAAAGCATAAGGCCTATCAATAGAGGATACAGACAAAAAGCGATTGCTGTCAGAATTTTATTGATACCATTAAGAATAGTAATGTATTTTGGATGCATCTGAAACAGATGCATCCAATTATTATAATAGTGATTCATATGGATTCTCCTTGAATTAATCCGACCGGAAACCGGACAGAAATATATTTTATATTATAAATTATATGAATAGTGATTCAGTGAAAAAATCATAGCACATTTATATAATAAAGTCCATGAAAATTGTAAATCTGATTGGTAAACAGAATTCTTTAACCCTTTAAACTTTCTGTTTACCAAAGTGAAAAATAATGGTACAATAGTATTATATTGTGTAAAAGGAAGGGATTTCTATGGCCAAAAAAATTCCGAAAGAGCGTAAAATCGATATGTATAAAGCGATTTTAGAGTTGAAGGATCTCGATGAATGTTGTGCATTTTTTGAGGATGTCTGTGCAGTGACAGAGCTTCGTTCTATGGAACAGAGATTTGAAGTTGCCAGAATGTTAAAGCAGGATAAAGTATATACTGAGATAATGCAAAAGACAAATGCCAGCTCAGCAACGATCAGTCGCGTTAACCGTATGTTGAATTATGGAACCGGCTGTCTGGGAGAGATTATCGACCGAATGCCCGAAGAAGAGGAAGAATAATTTATAAAAGAGTTCCCTTCAGGGCAGATTCAGCCTTGAGCTGGACAATACTATGTTACAGAAAGGACTTCATAACATGAAACAATTAATGTTAGGTAACAAGGCACTGGCCAGAGGTTTATATGAGGCCGGTTGCAGTGTGGTTTCCAGTTATCCGGGAACACCGAGTACGGAAGTCACAGAAGAAGCTGCAAAATATGATGAAATATACTGTGAGTGGGCACCAAATGAAAAAGTAGCCATGGAAGTTGCTTTTGGAGCTTCTCTTGCCGGAAAGCGCAGTTTTTGTGGTATGAAACACGTAGGGTTAAACGTGGCTGCCGATCCGTTATTTACCTGTTCTTATACAGGAGTGAATGCAGGAATGGTAATCTGTGTTGCTGATGATGCAGGAATGCACTCCTCACAGAACGAACAGGATTCCCGCCATCATGCGATTGCATCCAAAATACCAATGCTGGAACCATCTGACTCTGGCGAAGCTTATGAATTTGCTAAAAAAGCTTATGAACTTTCTGAAGAATATGATACTCCGGTCATTATCAAAATGTGTACTCGTGTTGCGCATTCCCAGAGTATCGTTGATCCGGGTGAAAGAGTAGTTCCGGAAACAGTTCCATATAAGAAAAATATTGCCAAATACGTTATGATGCCGGGTAATGCAATCCGTCGTCATCCGATTGTAGAGGAGCGTACCCGCAAATTAATTGCATATGCAGAAGATTGTGAATTTAATCGTGTGGAGATGGGAGATACTTCTCTTGGTATCATCACCTCATCTACCAGTTATCAGTATGCAAAAGAAGTGTTCGGAGACAAGGCCAGCATTTTAAAACTGGGTATGATTAATCCGCTGCCTGAAAAATTGATTTTGGATTTTGCTTCAAAAGTGGATAAACTTGTTATCATTGAAGAGCTGGATCCAATTATTGAAAATCACTGCAAACAGCTGGGACTTGATGTAACTGGAAAAGATGTTCTTCCTATGGAAGGAGAATTCTCACAGAATCTGATCGCAGAAAAACTCGGTGTCGATGTACCAGCTTTCAAGAGCCTTGATGAACCGATGCCGGGAAGACCGCCGGTAATGTGTGCGGGATGTCCTCACAGAGGTCTGTTCTATACATTAGCTAAAAATAAATGTACCGTATTGGGAGATATCGGTTGCTATACTTTGGGTGCCGTTGCACCACTGAATGCCATGGAGATGACCTTATGTATGGGTGCTTCCATCAGTTCCATCCATGGATTTAATAAAGCGCTTGGCGAAGAGAGCGAAGGAAAAACCGTTGCAGTAATCGGTGACTCCACCTTCATGCATTCTGGTATGACCGGACTTGCCAATATTGCATACAATCAGAGTAATTCCACTGTGATCATTCTGGATAACTCCATCACCGGTATGACGGGACATCAGCAGAATCCAACTACCGGATATAATATTAAAGGAGATCCTGCCGGAAAGATTAATCTGGAAAGTCTTTGCAAATCTATGGGATTTGAGAGAGTCAGGGTAGTAGATCCATATGATCTGGAGGCCTGTGACCGTGTGATCAAAGAAGAATTGGCAGCAAAAGAACCATCTGTTATTATCAGCAGACGTCCTTGTGCACTTCTTAAATATGTGAAACATAATCCTCCGCTTAAGGTGGAAGAAAAGAATTGTGTGGGATGTAAATCCTGTATGCGCCTGGGATGTCCTGCCATCAGCATCAAGAATAAAAAAGCAGTAATCGATACCACTTTATGTGTGGGATGCGGTGTCTGTCAGCAGTTATGTAAATTCGACGCATTACAGTCATAGGAGGAATGGAAAATGACAAAAAATATTATGATTGTTGGCGTGGGAGGACAGGGTTCTCTGCTGGCCAGCAAATTACTGGGACATTTACTTTTATCTGAAGGATACGATGTAAAGGTATCTGAAGTACATGGAATGAGTCAGCGTGGCGGCAGTGTTGTTACATATGTAAGATTTGGAGATAAAGTTTATTCCCCAATTATTGATAAAGGCGAAGCAGATTTTATTGTTTCCTTTGAAAAACTGGAAGCGGCGCGTTATGTCGAATATCTGAAAGAAGGCGGAAGAATCGTAGTAAATACACAGGAAATTGACCCGATGCCAGTCATTACCGGAGCTGTAGCATATCCGGAAAATTTAATTGAAAAAATGGTTTCGTTGGGTATTCAGGTTGACGCCATGGATTGTCTTTCCCTCGCTAACGAAGCAGGATCTGCCAAAGCAGTGAATCTTGTATTGATGGGACGCCTTTCCAAATATTTTGACATTCCGGTGGAAAAATGGCAGAAAGCCATTGAGGAATGTGTTCCGCCAAAATTCGTGGAATTAAATCACAAAGCTTTTATGCTTGGTAGAGGAGAAGAGTAGATTCTGCCTGACCAACAAAAAATATACATAATGTAAGGGAGAATACAAATGGGAAATTATTATCAGCCAGAGATTGAAACTATGCCGG
>JAQYIU010000045.1 GCA_028721415.1 Lachnospiraceae bacterium
CCGAATTTCCGTTTCGAGAAAATGGATATTTGTGACAGAGAAGCAGTATTTGCTCTCTTTGAAGAAGAAAAGCCGGACATTGTTGTGAACTTTGCCGCAGAGAGTCATGTAGACCGCTCCATCGAAGATCCGGGTATCTTCCTTCAGACTAACATCATCGGAACCCAGGTGATGATGGATGCCAGCAGAAAATATGGGGTAAAACGTTATCATCAGGTATCTACTGACGAAGTATACGGAGATCTTCCATTGGATCGTCCTGACCTGTTCTTCACAGAAGAAACCCCATTAAAGACCAGCAGCCCGTACAGCTCATCTAAAGCGGGTGCTGACCTTCTGGTTAACGCATATCACAGAACATTCGGACTGCCTACTACGATTTCCAGATGCTCCAACAACTATGGTCCTTATCAGTTCCCGGAGAAATTAATCCCGCTGATGATCGCCAACGCACTGGCCGATAAATCCCTTCCGGTATACGGAGAAGGATTAAATGTCCGTGACTGGTTATATGTAGAAGATCATTGTAAAGCCATCGACCTGATCATCCGTAAAGGAAAAGTAGGTGAAGTATAC
Source organism: Lachnospiraceae bacterium (assembly GCA_028721415.1). Taxonomy (GTDB): domain Bacteria; phylum Bacillota; class Clostridia; order Lachnospirales; family Lachnospiraceae; genus Anaerobutyricum. Next base: position 577 of record JAQYIU010000045.1, read on the forward strand.
AATATCGGCGGACACAATGAGATGAAAAATATTGATATCGTAAAAATCATTTGTGAAGCCCTCGGCAAACCGGAATCCTTAATCACACATGTCACAGACCGAAAAGGACATGACATGCGTTATGCCATCGACCCTGCAAAGATTCACGCAGAGTTAGGCTGGCTGCCGGAGACCATGTTCAAAGATGGAATTCAGAAAACGATTCAGTGGTATCTTGATAACAAAGAATGGTGGGAGCGTATTATTTCCGGAGAATACCAGAACTACTATGATTCTATGTATGGGGAACGTCTGAAAGACGCAAAATAATTGGTAAAAATATGCCCTATTTTCGATACGCATTGGGAATAGGGCTTTTACTGCATTTTGTTATGCAATGATATCTCAGATAAATTTTAAAAAATTTAATTTTTTCACACACAACCACGTTCTATTTCTTGTCTTGCTCCGTCGTCTATTGATTTCTGCTCTCGAAAAACTCGCCTGTAATACAGGCTCAAACATTTCTCCGCAGAAATCACTATACTCGCAAAACTGCGAAATCCACTAAAGGTTTGTGTTTAGAAAAAATATCTTTTTTAAAATTTATCAATATAGCATTTATTTAAAAATGCAAAAAAAGCCTGTTTAGGTATGTCAGGAGAATTGAAATGAAAGTATTTGTTACCGGAGTGAAGGGCCAGCTGGGTTATGATGTGGTGAATGAGCTTGAGAAGAGAGCTCACATTGCAGTTGGTGTGGATATTGATGAATTGGATATTACAGATGCGGCGGCAGTGGAGTCGATGCTTACGGAGGTAAAGCCGGATGCGGTGATTCATTGTGCTGCGTGGACGGCGGTTGACGCGGCGGAGGATAATGTGGAGAAGTGTCGATTGGTGAATGCCGGTGGCACAGAGAACATCGCGAAAGTCTGCAAAGAACTTGGCTGCAAGATGATGTACATCTCTACGGATTATATTTTTGATGGGGAGGGAACCCGTCCCTGGGAGCCGGATGATCCGGTGACAACCCCTCTTAATGTGTATGGTTTGACCAAGTACGAAGGAGAGCAGTCGGTGAGAGAGAACGTGGAGAAGTTCTTTATCGTCCGTATTGCCTGGGTATTTGGAAAAGGAAAGAATTTTATTAAGACGATGATCAATCTCGGCAAAACCCATGATCATCTGACGGTTGTCAATGATCAGGTGGGAACACCGACTTATACTTATGATCTTGCCAGATTGCTGGTGGATATGATTGAAACTGACAAATACGGTAATTATCATGCAACCAATGAGGGCGGATATATCACATGGTATGATTTTGCCTGTGAGATTTTCCGTCAGGCAGGAATAGAAGTGGATGTGGCACCGGTCAGCAGTGACCAGTATCCGGCAAAAGCCAAACGTCCGTCCAACAGCCGTATGAGCAAGCAGAAACTGGTAGATAATGGTTTTGAATTACTGCCGACCTGGCAGGATGCATTGGCTAGATATCTCAAAACACTGGAAGAGTAATAAAAGTAACATTATGTTATTAAGATTGGAGTTAGCTTAGTAATGGAAAAAGAAAGAGAAATATATATAAAAGACATGCTTTTCTATATTCTTCGGAAATGGAGAGTTATCTTAATATGGATGATTGTATTGGCAGTAGCTGCAGACGGTTTTTCTGCAATGAAATCTTATAAAAGTGTAAATGAAGCACAACAGATTTCTGCGAAAGATGAGCTGAAGACATTAAAAGAAAGTTTGAGTGAGGAAGATGTTGAGAAGGTAGAAGATACCTATGAGACGTATCAATATTATAAAGAATCATTGGATTATACTCAGAAGTATTATAAGAATTCTATTAAGATGCAAATTGATCCGAATAATGTTCCGACTGTGAAGATGCAATATTATATTTTTGGTGCAAAGACATTCGATGACATTATTAATGCGTATTCAAATGCAGTATTAACGGATGCTGTATGCAAAGATATCAGTGAGCAGGCAAATCTTGGCACAAAAACAAGCTATATCAGTGAATTGATCGATTTTAATGTGAAAAATGATAATAATGACATGATTATTAACGAAAAAATTGATGGTAAGTCGTTGCTCGTTTCGATTATTGCACCGAAAAAAGAAGTTTGTGAAAAGATAGCAGATGTTGTAGAAGACAAAATCCAGGAAGCAACACCAGACA
>JAQYIU010000046.1 GCA_028721415.1 Lachnospiraceae bacterium
GATGGAGTTTCCCAGACTGCCTCCCATCTGCAGAGCTGCCCCCTCACGTCCGGCGGAGCCGCCAAACAGGTGAGTAATCAAGGTTGCCGCAAAAATAAGCGGCGCCATGAAAGCTGGGACATCCTGATTTTCATTATGTACAGCGGTCAGCAAAATATTGGTTCCCTTATCTTTCTGTACACCGCATAAATGATATAAGAAAATAATCAGCAGACCACCCAAAGGCAGCAGAAACAGGAGCATCGGATATTCTCCCCGGATCATTGTCACTTTTTTCAGGCAAAAAGCAAAGGCACTGCTGAACACGCCCACCACAATTCCCACAATGGCAGCCAGTAGCATCCATCTGGCACCCATTTTCAGATTGAAGCAGATTCTTTTCATATAATGAAGTTCCACCACTTCCAGCTGGTGAAACCATTGTTTTATTTTTTCAAACATTTTCTTCTCCTCTTTCAGGGTCGGAACTGGTGAACATTACAGGCTCCAGATTGCTGATAAGTTCACCAGTTACAACCCACTGTGTGTCGCATTTATAGAAAATAATATTACATAACCGGGAAAAATTCCAGCACATTTCTTCTTTTTCTTTTTATAATACTTTTTACAAAAAAAATCTGTTTTTCTACAACCATTTCTTGTGTTATGATTTGAATTTTTTGATATTGATACAACCATCAATTGTAATTTGTAACTGTTGAGATCCAAACTGATTTATCACAAAGAGCAATCACTGCAAAAATAGGAATCAATCCTAAAAAATTGTTGACACCCTCACTTTTTCATGTTAAATTAAGTCTTGTAAATGCAATGACGAGGAATAGTAGGATCATGAATGTATTCAGAGAACTGCTGGTTGGTGTGAAGCAGTTGCGGACCTGATTTGAACTCGCCTCTGAGCAGCATGCTGAACCGCATTTTTGCAGTAGGTAGTGCCGGAACCTGACCGTTACAGCAGGAGGATATAAGGTTGATGAAACCCGTATCTGTGATGAGTGCATACTTTGTATGAATAAGAGTGGTACCGCGTGAGTTTTCTCCGTCTCTTTAAAAATAAAGAGACGGGTTTTTTTTTGTTATAGCAAAAACTCTTACCAACAGCGGTCCTTATCACGGATAAATAGAACCGTTATTATGCAGCTGCCACAAGGAGTTGCACATGGACCATGCACATGCAGGTGCAATTAGAAGGAGGATTTTATTATGCAACATGCTGAAAAGTACAAACCAATGTATTTCCCGTCACCAACTCATACTTTTAAATGGGCTTCCAAGGATCATATCGAGAAACCACCAATCTGGTGTTCTGTTGACCTTCGTGATGGTAACCAGGCCCTGATCATTCCAATGAGCCTGGAAGAAAAAATCGAGTTTTTTAAATTATTAGTGAAGATTGGATTTAAGGAAATTGAAGTTGGTTTCCCTGCTGCTTCCGAAACAGAATTTGAATTTTGCCGTACCCTGATTGAACAGGATCTGATTCCGGATGATGTTACTATTCAGGTATTGACACAGGCAAGAGAACATATTATCAAGAAAACCTTTGAAGCAATCAAGGGTGCAAAACAGGCTGTAGTTCATCTATACAATTCCACTTCCGTGGCACAGCGGGAACAGGTTTTCAAAAAATCAAAAGAGGACATTATCAAAATTGCTGTGGAAGGTGCCGAATTATTAAAACGTCTGACAGAAGAAGACGGCGGCAATTACCGTTTTGAATACTCTCCGGAAAGTTTTACCGGAACTGAGATGGAATTTGCTCTGGAAATCTGTAACGCCGTTCTGGATGTTTGGAAACCAACCAAAGAATGGCCAACCATCATCAATCTTCCTGTTACGGTATCCCACTCCATGTCTCACATCTACGCAAGTCAGATTGAGTTTATGAGCGAAAACCTGAAATACAGAGACAACGTGATCTTATCTTTACATCCGCACAATGACCGTGGTACCGGTGTTGCCGATACCGAGCTGGCACTTCTGGCAGGTGCTGATCGTGTGGAAGGTACTTTATTTGGTAATGGCGAACGTACCGGAAACGTTGATATTGTAACTCTGGCATTAAATATGTACTCCCACGGAATCGAACCGGGGCTGGACTTCACCGATTTGCCTTCTATTGTAGAAACCTATGAAAAGGTGACCAGAATGCATGTTTACGAGAGACAGCCATATGCCGGCAAGCTAGTATTTGCTGCGTTCTCCGGATCCCATCAGGATGCCATCGCAAAAGGGATGCTCTGGAGAGAAACCCATGATTGCAGTAAATGGACTGTTCCTTATCTGCCAATCGATCCGAAGGATTTGGGTCGTGAATACGAAGCAGATGTTATCCGTATCAACAGCCAATCCGGTAAGGGCGGCATCGGATATTTACTGGAAACTACCTTCGGCATCCGCATTCCTCCGAAAATGCGTGAAGAGGTTGGCTACACAGTAAAAGAAGTATCGGATCATGCTCACAAGGAATTACAGCCACAGGAAGTTCTGGATGTCTTCAATGAAACCTACGTGAACATTTCTGATCCAATCGAGCTTCTGGAAGTTCACTTTAAACAAGATCATGGTATTTTAACAGAAATCATTCTCAACAAAAACGGAGAACACAAAATCTACCATGGCAAAGGAAATGGTCGTCTGGATGCGGTAAGCAACGCATTGAAAAAACACTCCAACATTGATTACACCATCTCCACATACGAAGAACATTCCCTCCAGATGGGATCCAACTCTCAGGCATGTGCATACGTTGCCATTGACGGAGATGACGGAAACACCTACTGGGGTGTTGGAATCGATGACGATATCATTAATGCCTCTGTAAAGGCATTGATCAGCGCCGTTAACCGTTACGAGAAATAAGATGCCAAAAAAAATCTGGTCATAACATTTATCAAGTTGATGTTATGGACCAGATTTTTTTTCTTAAGTAAAGAGTTCCAAGCTATTTCGTTATTAAATTACCATTCTTCTCCCGGATATTTCATATCCCATTCTTTTCGAAGCCCGGTCATGATGTCCATGACATCACAGCTTTCTTCTAATTTCATGGTTACAATTTGTCCTTCCAATACGGCTGCTTCCATGTCTTCGATCTCATAACGAAGGGCATTGGCGGTTTCTCCGGCTAGAATCTCTTCTCTTTCTCCGGTTTCCGCGTCTACGATCACCGCCTTGTCTGCTCGTGGGAATTCCATGATTTCGATGTAGCCTTTCTCACAGCTGATCATACTTCTTTTTGGCTGTTTGGAATGCATAGAAAGGGCAACGGTGGCCATCTGTCCATCCGGATTGCGAAGGAGGATGGTGGCCTGTTCATCAGATCCGGTCGGAGACGGTTTCATCTGGCTGAGAATCTGATCCGGTTTGCTGTTCATAAAACTGCGGACGATACTCAGGGCATAAACACCGATATCCAGGAGGGCCCCGCCTGCAAGATTCATATTAAAGAAACGATTATTCATATCATATTCTTTAAAGCTTCCAAAATTTACAGTGATCATCTGCACTTTTCCCAGTTTTCCGCTAGAAACAATATCCCACAGTTTCTTATATAATGGCATGTGCCAGATGGTCATCGCCTCTGCCAGCACTACATTTTTTTCTTTTGCCAGAGCCACCATTTCGGAAAGTTCACGGCTGTTTAAGGTAATGGATTTCTCCACAAAAAGATGTTTTCCCTGCTCCAATGCCTTCTTCATCAACGGATAATGGGTATTGTGAGGAGTGGTGATATAAATCACATCCACCTCCGGATCATTGATAGCATCATCATAGGTGTCAAAGACCTTTTCTACATGATATTTTTCTCCAAAAGCAATTGCTTTTTCATAGGTACGATTGCCCACTCCATAAAGAGTTCTTCCCATGGATTGTAAAGCCTGTGCCATCTGATTGGCGATGACACCGGTTCCGAGAACCGCCCATTTTAATTCTTTTTTTGTTTCTGACATTGTTGTTTCTCCCCTGTTTTTTATATTCAAGAACGCCTCGGCGTTCTTGCTGCGAGATGCGCGTCATGCGTTAGCATGACAAATTTCAAATGCGCATCTTACGCAATCCGCCGGAGGCTCAACATTTCAGAAGGGGATTGTCACCCGCTACTGAAACTATTTTATTTTCCACCGCTTAGCACTCTACGCGCTTGAAGCGGAGGACTCCTTCTGAAATGTTGATTTACAGCAAAAGTATATCATTTTTTTAATTCTTGCGCAATTCTTCCACGGTACTCTCTTTCCATTTTCCCATAAACAGGAAGATTAGATACACTGCGACCGTAACTGTTGTACTGATTGGATAAGCAATTCCGATTCCCAATACACCAAAACTGGCAAGCTGAGAAAGCACATAGGCCAACGGCATTCTGGAGATGACCGCACCACACAGATTGGCAATGGCCACATACATGGTGTGTCCTGTTCCAATATAAAGTCCGCCCAGGCAATAGGCCAGTGGCATCACGACAAAATAATCCCAGCAATGTCCCTTGAAATATTGAGCACCCACCTGAAGGGTATTCGGATCATTGGTGAAAATCTGTAGAAGTTCTTTTGAAAAAAACCACATAATTACACAGATTACCAAACTGTAACCGGCCGAAATCAAGAATTCCAGTCTGGCTGTTTTTACTCCCCTCTCCAACTTTCCGGCACCGACATTCTGCCCGACAATGGTCGCCAAAGAACTGTGAAGCGCCACATTTGGCAGAATAAAGATTACATTGATTTTTGCCGCAATGCCTACGGCTGCTGATGCATATACTCCAAGGATATTGGCCATTCCGATGAGGAAAACGAGGGATACGTTCAGAATGGTATCCTGAAAGGCAGATGGTATTCCGAGACGCATCAGATTCCGCAAGGTTTTCCGGTCAATGCGAAAGCTGGATAGACGGAAATCAAAAGGAAAGTCAATTTTTTTCAGATAAATTACAGATATGAAAACACTGAGGGCCTGAGCGATGACAGTGGCAAGGGCAGCACCCCCTGCTCCCATCTGAAATCTCCCAACAAAAACCAGATCCAATATGATGTTGCTCACTGTCGCAATCAATACAAAGAGCATCGGGTGCTTTGAATCTCCCATTCCTCGAAGAATCGATGCGATGGCATTATACATAAAGATAAAAATAACACCGGCCATCACTACCACATAATACCGATAGGCTTCCTGATAGCTCTCCGTTGGTGTCTGCAAAAGATTCAAAACCGGATGGACAAGAACAAGCATGATTCCGGTAACAATTACCCCCAAAATCAGTATGAAGGTAAAGGAGGTCTGAATGGTTTTTAACATATCTTCCTTTTTTCCTGCTCCCAGATACTGCGCAATCAACACTGTCGCACCGGATAAAAAACCAATGGCAAAGCCCAGCACCATATCTGTGAGCTGTGCCACAATATTTAATCCGGAAATACTGTAAGTCCCGGCAAAATGACTCACGATCAAAAGATCCACCACGCTGTATAAGGCTTGCAGCAAAAAAGAGCCGATAAACGGCAGACTGAACACAATCAATGTTTTTGTAACCGCCCCTTCGGTCAGTTTATTCTCTGTTTTTGACATATGTTTCTCTCCCAATTCATTTTTATAAGTCTATTGTATCATCTCCGACCTGTTTTTTTAATAGATTATGGGAAAGAAAAATGTCGAAAATCAAAACACAATAGTCCACACAATGTCGATTACCAACAATGCAGCCCAGATTGCTGTCACCGCGGTAAGCTTCTTTCCACTGAGCCAATCGGTAAGCTTTTCAAATAATGGTTGAAGTACGTATAAAAACAGCATTCCACCTAAACCAAATCGCAGGCTCGGGTTTAAAGCAATTCTTCCCTGAAAATTAAAGGCAAATCGGGTATAGTCCCACTGCCATGCTCCACTATGCCACTCCATCAGATAGCTAGCGCAAAGTTCCACCAGAGTAGTAATCACCACAATTCCGATAAAAACAAATACCGGAGTCAAATTTACAGGACCAATCTTATATTTATGCTCTTTTAAGCTGGAAAGGGTCAACAGCAACAATAACGCACCAAATCCGTACACCACACAATATGGTCCGAATAGCACACCCCGATTGGAGAATCCCCATCGATATACTACCACCTCTAAAAACACCTCATAGCACCAGCCGATAACGGAATATAACATAAAGTATATAAAATACTTCTGCAAGAATTCTATGTACGTTCCGACATTTTGTTTTGGATTTCCCTCTATTCTTGTTTTTTTCATATCATTCTCCGATGTAATTATTTACTGTATAAATCAATTCTGTTCCAGATATTTCTTTGCTTTTCTTCCCTGTAATTTATCCAGAATCTTATCACCATTGGCAAGAATCATGAACAGCAAAGAAGCTGGAAGAAATATCTTATCATAGTTTGTGAAAATCGCTACAAGAAGACTGATATCCGCTGCTAGCACCAGGAGCAGACGAATCATCTGAGTCTCTTCCATTTTTTCAATTACAACTTCCATAAAACGTTCCATAACACATTTCCTCCTATCTGAAATCATCAATAATCTACTTTTTCTCTCATTTTACAGAAAAAGAGTTGTTATCGATAGGTGAATTCTTGAGAGGATTGTGTTCGTTTTATAGAAAAAGTTACTTATATATTATGAAAGGCATCAACCAGTATTTCAGCAACTGAGTACAGAGCAACTTTGCCCGTTATCTTCACTCTGTTTCCACACAGTTTACAATACAAAGTCCCTGTTCTTTCCGATGCCTGATAGGCTTCAATCTCATTTTTCTTTAACTTTTCTGCCCAATACGGGACGATCATACAATGGGTGAAAAGTTATTTTCCTTTGCAATCCGAATCATCAACGCATCCTCTATCCATCGATCCAAGACACAGACTGCCGCCTGATTGCCGGAAAACACTTTATCCGTAAATGCATCTACTATATACTGTTTCACTTTCTCACCTCCGTCGAGATTTCCACCTGAAGCAATTGTTCATAAAAACAATCGAAACTACAGTAATTATTTCCGCTGCCAGAAAAGAGAGCCACACGCCATACATCCCCCACAGTTTTGCCATCACGATGGCGCAAGCTGCAATTGCCAGAGCACCCCTTAAAACCGAAGCCACAAATGCCTGTTTCACCCGAGCAGTTGCCGCAAAATAGCCAACCAGAAAGATATTGATACCTGCAAAAAGGTAACCAAGGAAATAAAGCCGCAAGCCATCATGGGCATAGTACAAAAGAACTTGATTTCCTTCACTGTTGAAAATGGCAATCAGACCATCGGTATATTTCCAGATGACGCCAATGAGCACAATCTCTACAATGAAGGATACCAGCAGACCGAAACGTAACAATAAATTGACATCCTTTTGTTTTCCGAATCCAAAGCTCTGACTGAGAAGAGGCTGTGCGCCCTGAGAAATCCCATTGAAAATCGCCATGGCAACCAGCGAAAAATTCGCCACAACACCGTAGGCAGCAACTCCTACATTACCGGCGATGCTAAGAAGCAGCATATTAAATATTGTTGTGGTGACGGCAGCAGACATTTCACCGACAAAGGCAGAAACACCGGCACCACAATATGCTGTTAATCGTTTGACGGAAGGCATCATCCATTGAAATCCAACCTGATTCTTTTTCCCCAGCAAATGAATACAACATACCAGGCTGGTGACCACAGGAGAAAACATGGTTGCCAAGGCGGCGCCTTTCAGTCCAAGTCCTGCCGTAAACATTAAAATGTAATCAAAAATAATATTAAACAAACTGCCGGCGATGGAACCGATCATTGCAACTCCTGGTGCATGATCATTTCTTGTAAAAGCAGTAAAATCATGATTCATCATAAATAATGGAGCCGCAATCATGACAATTCTCACATAATCCCTTCCCAATGCCATAATATTACCATCGGCACCCATGAACTTGAGAATATATTCCGGCACGAAAACTCCAAGCAATACAAATGGAATACTGAAAATAATATCCCACAAAATTGCCTGGGTAAAATAATAATCAACCTCTTTTTGTCCCTGAGCTTTTCCTATAGAATATCTGGTCGCTGCGCCTACACCAAGCATTGCACCGATGGCAAATATCACTCCAAAAATCGGTAAAACCAGATTCAAAACCGTAATTCCATCTGCACCGGCACATACGGAAATAAAAAATGTATCAGCCAATATATATACAGAAACTCCAATCATTCCGGCGACATTCTGAAATACGTATCTGAAAAACTGTCGTTTCATTTAATTTCTCCATCCTATCACCAAAAAAACAAACACAACCATACGGGGCTTTACCCCCTTTGTTTCGTGATCGGATGGAGAAAATAAATCACACGACAGTTTTTCAGATACGTATTTCAGAATGTCGCCGGAATGATCGGAGTTTCTGTATATATATTGGCTGATACATTTTTTATTTCCGTAT
>JAQYIU010000047.1 GCA_028721415.1 Lachnospiraceae bacterium
CACTGCCCTCATTTTTTGAAGAGGATTCTCCGAAAAATCCCGGCAGCACTGTAAACACCCGTAAAATTCCACTGATAATACTAATACTTAAAAAAATTGCAAAGGCAAAAGCCAGGTATTTGATCACTTTCTGAAAGGTTGTCATTTGATATCCACACCTCCGAACATACAGGTACTATTAATATAAATCGTGCGAGTATTTTCATATCTGTTTTCATGACGTTTCGCATCCACACCACCAAAAATGGAATTGGAATCCACCTTCACATTCACATCATCCGGCACCCAGATATCGATTCCGCCAAAAAGACTGCAGGTGTTAATGACCACATCATCTTCAAAAATTGCATTTCTCAAATCACATTTCACCTCACCAAAAATGGCAGTAAAATCAGCACCGTGGAAAACTTCCTCATCATAACTCAATGTTTGACCGGAAAAAGCTGCAAAGGTAGACTTCCCATGGGCTTTGCCATTTGCATAAACGGGAATCAACTCTCCATTTCTTCTTCCGAGAGTACCCTTATAAAGCATTTTGAATCCCATGAATGCGATGATGGCAGGAAAGGCGATTTTCCATATAATATCAAAGGAAAAAATATCCCGGCAGCCAAGAAACAGCAGAATACCGATCACAAGCCCGATCAGATTTGATCCCCTGTCAGTACCGTTAAACAACCCGACAAAACAAGGAATAATAATGAACAATGTCCACCATCCGTTAAAAAACAAATGAATGCTGGCAATCTCAAAAGCATTCAGCAAAAGCACCATGCTTACCGCAATCAATAAAATCCCCCATATAATATTATTTGTTCTTCTCATATCTATCTCCTCCTTGCTTTGATTTCTGTAAATGATTCGTTACATCTTGATGTACATTTTACAGATATTTTTGCAAAGCGAATAGGGAGATTTTGAAGGGGAATGTGTCAGAAATATAGGAAACTGGCTTTCGACAAAAGCCTTGGAGTTCTTGAAGTAAGGGTATATGAAAAATACTTGCATTTTATTCATAAAATGTTATAATAAAGAAAAAATGTAAAATAAATACATTTTTAACAAAAGCACAAAAGAGAATTTTGTTTCCTGAAGACAATTTTAAGCATTGTTATTTAGAGGAAGAAGGTTCTTTTTCGTGTATGGAGGAAGGAAAATTTTGTGAATAGAATGAAAGGGGATGTAGAGTGAATACATATATCAGGAATTCTGTTGTGGTAGCAGGAAAAGAAGCGCAGTATGATGAGAAGGCCAAACAACTTTTGGGGAACAAGATCATACTTGCTCATATTTTAGTAAACATATTGGATGAATTTAAAGGAATGGATCCTAAAGAGGTGATTACATACATCGAAGGAGAAGCACAAATCGGAGTAGTCCCTGTAGATCCGGGACTGACAAATACATCTGAGAATCAGAAAACAGAGCGTTTAGTGGGATTTAATACAGAAAATAGTGAAATTAATGAGGGTTTGATACGATTTGATATTATTTTCTATATCCGCTTGCAAGATGGCATTTCTCAGATTATTATAAATATAGAAGCACAGAAATCAGAGCCATTAGAATATGATTTATTAAATCGGGCTATTTTTTATATATGCCGAATGGTTTCATCCCAGAAAGGAAGAGACTTTGTAAAAACCAATTATAACGATATTAAACGTGTATACTCTATCTGGATCTGTATGAATATGGAAGAAAACAGTCTGAGTCATATTCATTTGACAGAAGAGAATGTGATTTGTTCCCATGAATGGAAGGGAGACCAGAAACTTTTAAATATTGTATTCATTGGACTGTCAAAAGAATTGCCGGAAAAAGAAGAGAAATATGAACTCCATCGACTATTAGTAGCTTTGTTATCATCAACACTTAGCATAGAGAGTAAACTCAATATTCTGGAAACGGAATATCAGATTCCGGTGGAAGAACCGAGAAGGAAGGATGTGAGAGAAATGTGTAATCTGGGTGAGGGAATTAGAGAAGAAGTAAAGAATGAAATCATTATACGTATGTTGAAAAAAGAGCAGTATGCTTATGAAGAAATTGCTGAGATTGCGGGAACTTCTATAGACACGGTGAAAAAAATTGCGGAATCCGGAAAGGTTCTGACGAAATAGAAAGTTTACAATCAGCTCCTTTGTTCAACTTTACCGAAAAAAACAGTTGTATAAACCCTTATAATGAGTTATAATGACTACTGGATATGGAACAAGTCTTCAGGGCAGGGTGAGATTCCCGACCGGCGGTAAGCATTTTCGTGTAAGCCCGCGAGCCTATTGGCTGATCCGGTGAGATTCCGGAGCCGACGGTACAGTCCGGATGGTAGAAGATGGAGTGGCGCATGATTACATGTGCAGTATTTCACGTGGTATAATTGCCCTGAGATTTATCGCAATGGTGATGAGTTTCAGGGCGTTTTCTGTTATGCGATATATTTCAGGTGTTGATAAAGAATTCGTACTTAACGGATGGAGTATATTCCCATTTGAGGATGGAGGCGTGAGGAATGCAGGAAGAACAATATATGAGAAGGGCCATTGAGCTGGCTAAAAAAGGCTGCGGTCGTGTGAATCCCAATCCCCTGGTCGGGGCGGTGATCGTTCGGGATGGAGAGATTATCGGAGAGGGATATCATGAATGTTACGGGCAGCTTCATGCGGAGCGGAATGCCATCGCCAATGCGAAAGCAAGGGGGAATTCCCTGGAAGGAAGCACCATTTACGTGACGCTGGAGCCCTGCTGTCATTATGGAAAGACACCGCCTTGTACAGAAGCAATCATGGAAGAAGGGATCGCCAAAGTGGTGGTGGGATCCGATGATCCGAATCCGCTGGTTTCGGGAAAAGGTTTCCGTATTTTGAGAGAACATGGTATCGAGGTAGTGCCTCATTTTCTGAAAGAAGAATGTGATGCGATTAATGATGTTTTCTTCCATTATATCAGGACAGGACGCCCTTATGTGGTGATGAAATATGCTATGACGATGGATGGAAAGATTGCCTGCCATACGGGTGATTCCAAATGGGTGACTGGAGAGAAAGCCAGAAATCATGTGCAGAGTCTTCGACATACCTATAAAGGTATCATGGCAGGGATTGGTACTGTGCTGGCGGATGATCCGACCTTAAATTGCCGGATGGAAGGCGGAAGAGATCCGGTTCGGATTATCTGTGACAGTCATTTGCGGATACCGATGGATTCGAAGCTTGTGAAGACGGCAGAGAAACAGCCGCTGATCGTTGCCTGTCTGCCGGATGCCGATGAAGAGAAAGCAGCCCGATTAGAGGATTGTCGGGTGGAAGTACTAAGGATTCCGCCGAAGGATGGTTCTCTTGATCTTATGGTATTGATGGAAGAACTCGGCAAAAGGAAAATAGATGGTATTTTATTGGAAGGCGGGGGCACATTAAATGAAAGTGCACTTCGCAGCGGCATTGTTTCCAGAGTATATTGCTATGTGGCACCGAAGATCTTTGGCGGAAGGGATGCAAAAACACCGGTAGAGGGCATCGGACAGGAACTGGCGAGAGATGCCTGGATGTTTGAACTGGAGTCGGTGAGACATTTTGGAGGAGATGTACTGCTGGAATATAAGAATGCCGGATTAACAAAGTAAAAGAGGATGAGAAATGTTTACTGGAATCATTGAAGAAGTTGGAGTGATCAAAAACATTAAAATGGGCGCAAAGTCAGCGGTGATCACGATTCAGGCAAAAACTGTGATGGAAGATATTCATCTGGGAGACAGTATCGCCATGAACGGGGTTTGTCTGACCGTGACATCTTTTGATAAAAACAGCTACAGCGTGGATGTGATGCATGAGACGTTGCGCCGCACGAATCTGGGAGAACTGAAAGGCGGAAGTCGTGTGAATCTGGAAAGAGCCATGGCTGCTGACGGGCGATTTGGCGGGCATATTGTGGCCGGTCATGTGGATGGCCCGGGAGTGATCACTTCCATGAAACAGGATGATAATGCTGTATGGATTACCATAGAGACAGATGCGTCAGTTTTAAAATATATTGTAGACAAAGGATCCATCACTATTGATGGAATCAGTCTTACGGTGGCAGAAGTGGATAGCAGAAGTTTTGCAGTTTCGGTTATTCCACATACCGGGGTGCACACCACCCTTCTGGAGAAAAAACCGGGAGACACTGTTAATCTGGAAACTGATATGGTGGGCAAATATGTGGAGAAGCTGCTTGGTTACAAAGAACAGGAACAGAAGCCGAAATCCAATATCACCATGGAATTTCTGATGGAACACGGATTTTAAAAAATATTTCTGAGGGGTACGATCCCTTATGTGATTTGTAATTTAATTCAGTATAGACAAGGAGGATACACTAGATGAGCGAGTTTAAATTTAACGCAGTGGAAGAAGCGATTGCGGATTTCAAACTTGGAAAGATGGTAATTGTTGTCGATGATGGAGACGCAGAAAATGATGGAGCTCTGGTGGTTGCCGGAGAGCATGCGACTCCTGAAGCAGTGAATTTTATGCTGACTTACGGAAAAGGGCTTTTAACCATGCCGATTTCTGAAGATGTGGCAAAACAGATCGGCGTGGAAGAACTGATCTGGGAGAACAGAGAGCAGATTCCGGTGATGGGAACGGTATCCATCGACAGTGTCGAGGTAACAGTCGGCGTTTCTGCAGCAGATCGTTCCCAAACTATCATGAAAGCAGCATCTGCAGATGCGAAAGCTTCTGATTTCAAGAGACCGGGAAATATTTTCCCGAAAGTTGCGCTGCAGGGCGGTGTGCTGAAGAGAACCGGTTTTACTGAAGCGTCCGTCGATCTGGCTGTGATGGCAGGATTTCGTCCGGTAGGACTTCGATGTGGCATTCTGGATGAGAATGGTTGTGTGGCAAAGACACCACAGCTTATAGAATTTGCCCGCAAACATGATATTAAGATTATTACTATTGCGGATATGATTCAGTACAGAAGAAATACAGAGACCTTTGTAAGCTGTGAAGCAGAAGCAGATTTCCCAACTCACTACGGACATTTCCGGATTTTCGGTTATGTCAATAAATTAAATGGAGAGCATCATGTGGCTATCGTAAAGGGAGACGTGGCAAACGGAGAGCCGGTTTTATGCCGTGTTCATTCTGAATGTCTGACCGGAGATGCACTGGGTTCCAGAAGGTGTGACTGTGGTCAGCAGTATGCGGCAGCCATGACCATGATTGAGAAAGAAGGAAGAGGAATTCTTCTTTATATGCGTCAGGAAGGGCGTGGAATCGGTCTCATCAATAAACTGAAAGCATATCAGCTGCAGGATCAGGGTATGGATACGGTGGAAGCTAATCTGGCTCTGGGATTTCCGGATGACCTCAGAGATTACGGAATCGGTGCTCAGATTCTGGCAGATCTTGGCGTGAAGAAGCTTCGTCTTATGACCAACAATCCGGCAAAAGTAGTAGGACTTTCCGGTTACGGTATCGAGATCGTAGAGCGTGTGCCGATTGTCATTGAAGCAAATGAAGATGACATTTTCTACCTGAAGACCAAACAGGAGAAAATGGGACATTATACAAAATATTAATCAAAAAAATAAAATATCAGGAGGACATAAAAATGGGAGTAAATGTATTTGAAGGTAAAGTTGTAGGCGGCGAAGAGAAAATCGGTATTGTTTGTGCCAGATTTAATGAATTTATCGTTTCCAAATTATTAGGCGGAGCAATTGATGGATTGGTTCGTCATGGTGTAAAAGAAGAAAATATCGATGTGGCATGGGTTCCAGGTGCATTTGAGATTCCGTTAATCTGCGAGAAAATGGCAAAATCCGGTAAATATGATGCAGTAATCGCTCTGGGAACAGTGATTCGTGGAGCAACAAGCCATTACGATTATGTTTGTAATGAAGTATCCAAAGGAGTTGCTCAGGTTAGCCTTAATTCTGAAATCCCGGTATTATTCGGTATCGTTACGACAGAAAATATTGAGCAGGCAATTGAACGTGCCGGCACTAAAGCAGGTAATAAGGGATATGACTGTGCAGTATCTGCCATTGAGATGATCAATTTGATTAAAGAAATTGAAAAATAATCAGTTGAACTTTTGAGAACCATGTATTATACTGTGGTTTGAAACAAATAACTTCAACAAGTATGCAGTTGTCCAGAATGTTGGAACAATTGCGAAAATATAACATAACAGGAGGAATAACAATGGCAGCACAGGTTACAAAACAGACATTAATCGGTGAGATGCTTCAGCTCGACATGGGAATCGCAGCAATTTTAATGGCATCAGGAATGCATTGTGTGGGATGCCCATCATCCGCAATGGAAAGTCTGGAAGAAGCATGTATGGTTCATGGAATGGACGCAGACGATGTTCTTGCTAAGATTAATGAATATCTTGCAAACAAATAATAAGAAGATTTTTAAATATTAAAATCGTGCATCTCAAAGAGGATTCACTTCCACTGAGATGAAAAATGCCGCTGTGTGATATGGATCGGTAGCCAGATCGTATTCACACAGCGGCATTCTTTGTTATATAAGCTGACTGAGCATCTCCAGAGCATTTTCCCTGAAAATCTCACAATGATGTTCTTCGAAATAGGACAGAGTAGAATAAGAGGATGGAACCAGCGTTCCATAATCTGCTGCAATATGGCAGGCTCTCTTAAAAGTATCCGGATGCTCTTCGTCTCTAAACAGGAACAGATAATAGAGGTTGGAAGAGATATCCTTGTAAAGGCGGCTTTCTCCCTTATAAAATGGCTGAAGAAAACTGCTTAAAACAGTGATAGTATCCAGATTGGAGAAAGAGTAAATCTGTATGCGAGTCTTCTTATTAGAGGCCTCCTGCTGTTTGCGCAGAACTTCTTTTTTGGCCTGCGCGATCGCCTTGGTAAATGGTGCGATGAGATCTAAAGCACTGTCAATCGGAAGTTCACTGTCTTCTGGGTCAGGAACCTCTCCAAAAGGCAGCGGCTTTTCGGAAGAATTGTCGGAGAAAGAGATAACGTCACTCTCGTAATCTTCCTCTTCCAGATCGTCAAAAGAATCCGGGGAGGCAAAAGAAAGATCATTCAGATCTTCCTCTTCTATGGCTGGATTGGAGAAACGGGAGAAACGGGTGTCCAGTTCCTCCGGATCTTCTACCTTTGTCACGACCAGAACCAGGCAGTCGCTGGAAATGGGGATGGCTTCTATCATAAGAGGAATATTTTCTGCGTCAAAATCCAGTTCAACAGATGCCTGCTGAATCATATCCCGGAACAGAGCCCGGGCTTTGGGAGAGCCGTAGGCCAGTTCGGACAGACGGAGTTCTCGTTTATCTAAATCAGACTTGCTTAAAGTACAGCGAATCTGATTATCATTTAATTTTTCTAATTTCATGCATTCACTTCCTTTTTCTGAATATCAGATATATCAATAAAAAGTACTGAAATATATCCGGATACGGAGATATCTGGAACCGCCTGAGGATACGGATTCTTCCAGATATGTGGTGTATATAGTATAAACATTATTCCTGAAACTGTAAAGTGTTAAAATAAGCCACAATAGAGATTAATTTTGTAAAAATAGTGGAAATTATTGTAAATAATAATAAAATATAGTATGATTGTTTTGGGTTGAGATAAAGTGAATATAATAATAGGAAGCAGATGTATGGTAAGAGTATCCTTTGTTTACGAATAGAGATACTGCATGATTCCCATGGCGATGGCGAAAGCTGCTTTGTCCTGCATGGATGGATCCGTAATCATCTCAGCCTCCGAGGGATTCGACAGAAAGCAGACTTCTGCGATGACAGTAGGAATTGGATTATCTCTTAAGAGGTAATAGTCTGAATTGGCTTTGATCTTTCGCGTGTTTTCCTCGGCAGTCAGATGCACAGTCTGCGCCTGAATGAGAGATGCCAGAAGTTTTCCTTTCTGGTTTGAGGGATGATAAAAGACCTGTGCTCCATGTTGGGCAGGGTCGGGAAAACTGTTTTGATGGATGCTTACAGCACAGTCCGGCTTATTTTCTGTGATAAGCAGTTTTCTGTTTTTCAGATCACTGGCTTTTACGTTAGAGACACCGGCATCTTCCAGGCTGCAGTCTGTGTTTCTGGATAATATGACGTGGATACCATTTTGTTTCAGAATAGATTCGCATTTTAAAGCAATGGCAAGATTAATCTCTTTTTCTTTTACACCAGATGCGCTGACCTTACCGGGGTCATCTCCTCCGTGCCCGGCATCCAGAATCACCGTGAATTCATTGGAGGAATGGAAAATATCCGATGTCTGTGAGAAATAAAATAATCCATAGCTTACAGCAAGAACGAAGACTAGCACAGGAAGGATAAAAGAACGGGAGATATAAGGGGATGATTTCATGTCAGATCCTTTGGAAAAGGTTCTTTTATTTTATTATATAAATTTTTACAGCCATTCAGAACCATTCCGGATATGTCCAGGTCTGATTTTTGAACGTAGATTGCCTGCGAATTCGAAAAGGGAATTGTTTGCTATGCAGACCGAATCCGTCGCAAAGTCTCACGTGTGTTCGATTGAAAAAATGTTTTGTTAAATTGTTGGAAATCAGTGGGAAAAAGATATAATTTTTTGACTTTTTGCATAATGCATGATATATTATGAAAGTATGTATATTGGGGATCTTTGTTCTGGAATCTATGGTATAATGGAAACATCATATTTCAGAATATTTGTGCTTTATATTATAGAAGAAAGTGTAAGATACCAGAGGTGATCGCAATGGAAACAAAGATTGTAACAACAGATAATATTATAGAAGCGGGTGAGATTATCCGCAGAGGCGGATTAGTTGCTTTTCCGACAGAAACAGTATATGGACTTGGTGCCGATGCCATGAATGAAGAAGCGGCAGCGAAAATTTATGCTGCGAAGGGAAGGCCGTCAGATAACCCGTTGATCGTGCATATTTCAGATATAGAACAGGTTGATCTGGTTGCCCGGGACGTGTCAGAAGATGCGTGGAAGATAATGAATTATTTCTGGCCGGGTCCATTGACTGTTATTTTGAATAAAAGAGAAGAGGTTCCCCATGGAACCACGGGCGGATTGGATACCGTAGCTGTCCGTATGCCGTCCCACCCGGCAGCGAGAGCGCTGATTCGGGAGAGTGATCGGGTGATAGCAGCGCCAAGTGCCAATACCTCAGGAAGGCCAAGTCCAACAACGGCACAGCATGTCTGGGAAGATATGAAAGGGAAGATACCGATGATTATCGACGGTGGTGCAGTTGGAATCGGTATTGAATCGACTATAGTAGATATGACTGGAGAAGAGCCGATGATTCTTCGGCCGGGTTATATCACAAAGGCGATGCTGGAAGAGGTGCTCGGAACCGTGCAGGTGGATCCGGCAGTGTCCGGGCGCACCATGAAAAAGGATGTTGTGGCGAAGGCTCCGGGGATGAAGTATCGTCATTATGCACCGAAAGGCAAGCTTACTCTGGTAGAAGGACCGGAGGAGCAGGTGATAGATCAGATTAATCAGATGGCCTGGGAGAAGACCAGACAGGGTTATCGGGTCGGTGTGATTGCGACGGATGAGACGCTTTCCCGCTATTATGTTGGTGTGAGAAGGAGCATCGGAAGTCGAAAGAATTCGGACACAATTGCAACACATTTATACAGTATTCTCAGATTCTGCGATGAGTTTGAGCTGGATTATATTTACTCAGAAAGTTTTTTTGAAGACGGATTGGGTAATGCGATCATGAATCGCATGTTGAAAGCTGCAGGCTATCATTTGATTTCTTTGTAGGAGGTGTTGGTTTGGCTCAATGTAAGATTATCATTGTTGGAGAGAATAATCTTTGCAGAAGTTTTATGGGAGAGGCAATTTTACGGGGATTGCTTCAGAAAAAGGCAGTGTCGGATATCGAAGTGATTTCCAGAGGACTGGTTGTTCTTTTTTCAGAACCGGTTTCTCCGATTGCAGCAGCACTTCTCCGAGAGCATGGATATGTAATTGAAGAATTTCGTTCTTCTCAACTGACGCAGGAAGAACTGGATTCAGCAGACCTGGTTCTCACCATGACAGGCGAACAGACAGAAAGAATTAGGACAGATTTTGATACGCAGACAACCTGTATGTCTATTGGTACTTTTATTGATATGGAGGAAGAGATTCCGGTAATTACCGAAGATACCAGAGAATCCTATGAGAACTGTTTTACTGTTTTGGAACAATTGATGGAAGCAGTTGCAGATCGCGTGATTGGAGAACTGCTGCCGATGCAATAAGCTGGGAGACGTTTTCATGGGAAGAAAGAAAGATCACAGTGCTCTTCGGATGCTGGCACTGATCAGTCAGCTCGGAATATGTATGATGACGCCCACGTTTTTTTGTGTATTTGTGGGACAGTATTTCAGTCACAAGTTTCATCAGGAATTGATATTTCCATTTTTTGTGCTCCTGGGTATGATGGCGGGATTTCGTTCCTGTTATACCGTGATCACGAGATTTGTCAATTTAAAAGGTGAAAAAAAAGATTCTTTTGAATCATATGTGATGAATGAGAACAATGATATTACAGACAAAAAGAAAGAGGAATCAAACCTTTATGAAATGGATAAACTGGATTCAGGAAGCAAATGAAACTCTTCTTGATCTGATTTTCGGATGTCTGGCATATAGCATATTGCTGGAAGTAGTTGGACTGCTGCTAGTTCCCAATAAGGGGAGTTATTCGGCAGGGCTTTTTCTGGGCACTGCAGTTGCGATTGGTTTGGGAATCAGTATGGCCAGAGGGCTTGAAAAATGTCTGGTCATGGAGGAAAGCAAAGCGCGCAAATCCATGACGATGCGCAGTATGATGCGTTTGTTAGTTATGCTGGTGGCGGCATTGGCTGGAATGAAGTGGAAAGCAATCAGTTTTCCGGGAGTGATCATCGGGATCCTTGGTCTTAAGATTTCAGCTCATTTGCATATGTACACCAATTTATATATAACTAAAAAAATACGGAGGAAAGGAAGGTGAAAGTATGGGATGCGGATTAGCCGGTGGAGTTGCGGCTCCGATGTTGTTAAACAGCAGTAATGATGTGGATTTCTTTATTCACAGTTATTATGAATTTCAATTGTTCGGTCAGACCCTGTCCATCAACACGACAATGGTGTCTACCGTGATCATCTGTATCGTGCTTCTGGCACTGGTTATTTTTGCCAGACATGAGATCATGAAAGATTATGATGAGCCGAATGCAGTGCAGAATGCGGTTGAGATGATCGTGGAGATGCTGGATAAGATGGTAGTGGGCATTATGGGTTCCAACGCTAAAAAGTACATGAATTATGTTGAAGTGCTGATTGCATTTATTTTCCTGTCAAATATTTCAGGACTTTTTGGACTGCGGGCACCGACAGCTGATTTTGGAACAACATTTGCATTGGCATTGATCACCTTTGTGATGATTGAATATGCTTGGGTGAAGAATAAGGGAATCCGTTTTGTAAAGGATCTGTTTGAACCGTTCCCAATCTTTTTCCCGGTAAATGTTATCAGTGAGTTTGCTACGCCGGTTTCCATGTCACTGCGTCTTTTCGGAAACGTGTTGGCAGGAACGATCATGATGGGATTGTGGTATGGCTTGCTTCCGTGGTTTGTGAAAATAGGAGTTCCGGCATTTTTGCATGTCTATTTTGACTTGTTCTCCGGAGCAATTCAGGCTTATGTATTTGCCATGCTTACCATGACATTTATCGCTGACAGGTATAATTAATTTATCTGAAAAATTCGTTACTATCCGAAACAATCATTATAATTTAAGGAGGAATTTATTATGACAGGAATTACAAACGAAGGTTTAATTTTGGCATGCTCAGCAATTGGTGCCGGTCTTGCAGTTATCGCCGGTATCGGACCTGGTGTTGGACAGGGTATTGCAGCTGGTTACGGTGCTTCTGCAGTAGGACGTAATCCTGGCGCAAAAGGAGATATCATGTCCACCATGCTTTTAGGACAGGCGGTTGCCGAGACAACAGGTCTTTATGGTCTGGTTATTGCCCTGATTCTGCTTTACGCAAATCCGTTATTCGGAAAATTATAAAAAACGGTGCCCCCGGGGCTGATCGAAAGGAGGCCATAGAGTGTTATTAGAAGCACTAGTGTATGATAACAGAATATTCGGTCTGGATCCGCAGCTTCTTTTCCAGGTTCTCTTTCAGGCAATTGCCATCTTTATTCTGTTTACGGCAGCAAGTTATCTTCTTCTTGATCCGGTCAGAAAGATTTTAAATGACCGAAAAGAAAGAGTGATGAAAGATCAGAGAGAGGCATCACAAAGCAAAGAAGAAGCAGTTCGCATGAAGGACGAATATGACGGAAAGTTAAAAGAAATCGATAAAGTGGCAGAGCAGATCTTAAGTGATTCCAGAAAGAAAGCATTGCAGCGGGAGAATGAGATCATCGCTGATGCGAAAGAGGAAGCTGCCCGCATTATTGCCAATGCACAGCAGGAAGCAGAACTTGAGAGAAAACGCGTGAAAGATGAAGTGAAGCAGGAGATGATCTCCATTGCAGCACTGATGTCTGAAAAAATCGTTGCGGCATCGATTGATACAGAGAAACAGAATGCTTTGATTGAGCAGACTTTGGAAGAGATGGGTGAGAATACATGGCAAAATTAGTAAGCAGTACTTACGGGGATGCTTTGTTTGAGCTTGCTCTGGAAGAGAACAGGCTTGATTCCATGTATGAAGAGATTGCGGCGGCTAAAGAAGTATTTCTTCAGAACGAGGAGCTTTCCAAGTTGCTCAATCATCCGAAGGTTGTGAAAGATGAGAAGATTGCTTTCATTGAAAATGTATTTAAAGGCCGGGTGTCCGATGAGGTTATGGGATTTTTCCATATCATTGTGACAAAAGACCGATACAATGACATGATTGATATTTTTGATTATTTCCTTCATAAGGTGAAAGAGCATAAGGGAATCGGAACTGCTCATGTCACTTCCGCCATCGTTCTTTCAGAGGAACAGAAGGCCGCTGTAGAGAAACGTCTGCTGGAAACCACCAGATACCAGTCTTTTGAGATGGATTACTGTGTAGATCCGTCAATTCTCGGAGGACTTGTCATCAGAATTGAAGATAGAGTTGTGGACAGCAGTTTAAAGACTCAGCTTGATAAGCTCACAAAGCAGTTATCAAAGATTCAGTTATCATAATATGACAGTAATTTGTTGAAGAATAAAAACGCAGCAGAAAGAAGGTGCATTCGATTTTGGTGAACTTAAGACCGGAAGAAATCAGTTCTGTTATTAAAGAACAGATTAAAAATTATACGGCAAAACTGGAAACCAGCGATGTGGGAACCGTCATTCAGGTGGCGGACGGTATTGCTCGTATTCATGGTCTGGAAAATGCGATGCAGGGTGAACTTCTTGAATTTCCTGGCGAAGTATATGGTATGGTCATGAACCTGGAAGAGGATAATGTCGGTGCTGTTTTACTTGGTGACCAGAAGAATATCAGCGAAGGAGATACTGTAAAGACAACAGGACGAGTAATTGAAGTTCCTGTCGGGGATGCCCTCACAGGACGTGTTGTCAATGCATTGGGCCAGCCAATAGATGGAAAAGGACCGATTGAGACCAGCAAGAGCCGCCCGATCGAGCGTGTGGCTCATGGTGTTATTGATCGTCAGCCGGTAGATACTCCGGTACAGACAGGTATCAAGGCCATCGATTCCATGGTGCCAATCGGAAGAGGTCAGCGTGAGTTGATCATCGGTGACCGTCAGACAGGTAAGACGGCCATCGCAGTAGATACGATCATCAACCAGAAAGGGCAGAACATGCATTGTATCTACGTGGCTATCGGACAGAAAGCTTCTACCGTAGCCAACATTGTAAAGACATTAACCGAGTACGGAGCAATGGAATATACTACCGTTGTAGCTTCCACAGCCAGTGAGCTGGCTCCGCTTCAGTATATTGCCCCTTATGCGGGTTGTGCCATCGGTGAGGAATGGATGGAGAACGGAGAGGATGTTCTGGTTATCTATGATGACCTGAGTAAACATGCAACGGCTTATCGTACCCTGTCCCTGCTTCTTCGTAGACCGCCGGGACGTGAGGCTTACCCTGGAGATGTATTCTATCTTCATTCCAGACTGTTAGAAAGAGCTTCCCGTCTGTCTGAAGAACTGGGTGGAGGTTCTCTTACCGCTATTCCGATCATCGAGACCCAGGCCGGAGACGTATCTGCATACATTCCGACTAATGTTATTTCCATTACAGACGGTCAGATTTATCTGGAGACAGAGATGTTTAATGCCGGATTCCGTCCAGCGATCAACGCCGGACTTTCCGTGTCCCGTGTAGGTGGTTCCGCACAGATCAAGGCTATGAAGAAGATCGCAGGTCCGATCCGTACAGAGCTTGCGCAGTACAGAGAACTTGCAGCCTTTGCCCAGTTTGGTTCCGAGCTGGATGATGATACCAAGGAAAGACTGGCACAGGGTGAGAGAATCCGTGAGATCTTAAAACAGCCTCAGTATCGCCCGCTTCCTGTAGAAAAGCAGGTTATCACCATCTATGCGGTGACCAGAAAATATCTTCTGGATATTCCGGTAGAGAGAGTGCTTGAATTTGAAGAAGGACTTCTGGAATATATCGATACCAAATATCCGGAGATTTATTCCGCAATCCGTGATACAAAAGAGATCAATGCGGAGACTGATGCTCTGATTCAGAAAGCAATCGCAGAATTTAAAGCTCAGTTTTAAGGGTGGTGAAACAGTATGGCATCAATGAGAGATATTAAACGGCGGAAAGAGAGTATTCAGAGTACGCAGCAGATTACCAAAGCCATGAAACTGGTTTCTACCGTTAAACTTCAGCGGGCCAAAACGAGGGCGGAAAGTTCCAAACCGTACTTTGAGAAAATGTATGAGACGGTACAGTCCATTCTCGCCAAATCCGGCAATATCGATCATCCATATCTGGTACCAAACGGTTCCGACAGGAAAGCTGTCATTGTTGTGACTTCCAACCGTGGTCTGGCAGGAGGATATAACAACAACGTGGTAAAACTGATCACAGACAGCGGAATGCCAAAGGAACAGATTGATATTTACGGACTTGGAAGAAAGGGTGTGGAAACCCTTTCCCGCAGAGGATATCATATTGAGGCAGATGATTCTGATATTATGAATGAACCGTTATTTTCCGATGCAGTCGCAATCGGAAAGAAGGTTCTGGATGCCTATGCGGCAGGAGAAGTCGGAGAGATTTATCTTGCCTACACGGTATTTAAGAACACAGTGGTTCACATTCCGAAACTTGTGAAACTTCTTCCGGTGGAAGTAGATATGACAGCATCGGAAAAGACGGAGACGAAAGAGGCTCCGATGAATTATGAGCCGGAAGCAGAGGAATCTCTGGATATGATTATCCCGAAATATATTAACAGTACCATTTATGGTGCTTTCATCGAGGCTGTAGCCAGTGAGAATGGTGCCAGGATGCAGGCAATGGATGCCGCAACCAGCAACGCAGACGAGATGATTTCCACGCTGTCGCTCGCCTATAACCGGGCAAGACAGGGTGCGATCACGCAGGAATTAACTGAGATTATTTCAGGTGCGGAAGCCCTGAATTAATGATAAAGAAGGAGTAAAGAGATGGCAGCACAAAATACAGGTAAAATTACCCAGGTTATCGGTGCCGTCCTGGACATCAAGTTCAGTCAGGGAGTCCTTCCGGAAATCAATGACGCTGTTGAGATTCGCAGAAAGGATGGTTCCAGACTGGTTGCCGAAGTGGCACAGCATCTCGGTGATGATATTGTAAAATGTATCGCCATGGGACCGACAGACGGTCTCGTGCGCGGAATGGATGTCATCGCCACCGGCGGTCCTATCACCGTACCGGTTGGAGAAGTGACACTCGGACGTATCTTCAATGTTCTGGGAGAACCGATCGACAATAAACCAATGCCGGAAAATGTGAAGCGTGACCCGATTCACAGAAAAGCCCCTACCTTTGCGGAACAGTCCACAGAGACAGAGGTTCTTGAGACCGGTATCAAAGTCGTTGACCTGTTGTGTCCTTACCAGAAAGGTGGTAAAATCGGTCTCTTCGGCGGTGCCGGAGTAGGAAAGACCGTATTGATTCAGGAA
>JAQYIU010000048.1 GCA_028721415.1 Lachnospiraceae bacterium
TACTGAAAAATATATTGAGAGAAAATATACAATTTTTGGAGAACATCTGAGAGTAACCAGTCAACATACCGTTAGGGAGATTGATAAGAAAGCAAGAAAGGTTTTAGGGATGCTGAAAAGAGGAGTACGGTTTACTCCAACTCAACCTAATATTCATTCAATATTAGATAAACTATAAAAATTGGAGAATAGATTATGATAATCAAAGAAATACCTTATTTTAACCTGAAGCAGATTTGCCGTTCCGGCCAGTGCTTTCGTATGGAACAAAAAGCAGACAACAGCTACATCATCATTGCCGGTGACAGATGTTTGCAGGCGAAACAGGAAGGGCTGCGCTGTGAATTTGATTGTGAAGAGGAAGAATATGAATCTTTCTGGAAAGAATATTTTGATATAGAGACAGATTATAGAGAATACATATCCCGGATTAATCCCAATGATGCTTATCTGAAAGAGGCGGCTGCCTTTGGATCCGGTGTGCGGATTTTGCGGCAGGATTTGTGGGAAATGATTGTTTCCTTTTTGATTTCGCAACAGAATAATATTGTGAGGATTCGCCGTTGTATACAGAATATCTGTGAAGCCTATGGAGAGAAATGTGAGAACCCGGCAGGAGAAATCTATTATGCTTTTCCGACACCGGAAGCTCTAGCAGAATTGGAAGACGATGACTTGAAAGCCTGTAATCTTGGATATCGCAGCAAATATGTGGTGCGCGCAGCGAAAAGTGTAGTGGCAGGAGAGACAGATCTTGAGAAAATTGCGGCACTGCCTTATAAGAAAGCCAGAGAAGAATTGTTGAAAATATTTGGAGTGGGAGAGAAAGTAGCAGATTGCATTTGCCTGTTTGCACTCCATCATTTACAGGCCTTTCCAATCGACACCCATATTAAACAGGCCATGGATGCCCATTACAAGCGAGGATTTCCAAATCGCAGATATCGGGATATCCGCGGCGTGATGCAGCAATATATTTTCTATTATGAGTTGTTTGGTGACCGGGATTGACAATGATTTATTCGGATGTTATGATGGATTACAGTAATATAAGAAAAGCGATGACGGAAAAGAGTAGTATCCCGGAAGCATCCAGAGAGAGCGGCATTTGGTGGAAGCCGGTTATGTGAAAAGAATACGAAAACCATTCCAGAGCTGTAATGTGTAAAGGTTTTTGATAACTGTTAAATGTTACCGTATTCCTGCGTTAAAGGATAGGATTTGTTGGAATCTGAAGTGAAAAGTTAAGGTGGAACCGTGCTACAGGCACCCTTAGATATACGTGATACGTATGTTTATGGGTGCTTTTCTTATGTTACATGGATAACAACATTGTTGTTATTCTACTCGTACCCATATTCCAGAATCGAGAAAGGAGCATAAGAAATGAAAGTATTGGAAAGAAATGGACAAATGTGGGAGTGCATTTGCAGCTGGTGGAAGAGGAGATGAAAAAAATTGTGAAAGAATCCCTCTCTTTCCAGGTGTATCAGGTCAGCAGGGAAGAAGTCTTCCATTGGATGGAAAAAGAGGGAGAAATCTATAAACCTTGATTTTCAGTTGCCAAAGCGATTTGGTGCAGAATATATCGGGAAAGACGGGGAGAAACATTGTCCAATCATGATACATCGGGTGGTTTTTGGTTCCATTGAGCGTTTTATCGGAATTCTGATTGAGCATTACGGAGGAAAGTTTCCGACGTGGTTGGCACCGATTCAGGTGAAAATTCTGCCGGTGTCCGATAAATTTCTCCCATATGGAAAGCAAATCATGGAGAAATTGCAAGAGAGAGACATTCAGGTGGAACTCGATGAGCGAAAGAAAAAACTGGGATATAAGATCAGAGAAGAACGCCTGGATAAAGTACCATATATGATGATTATTGGAAAACAGGAACTGGAAAACAGCACGGTTTCTGTCAGATGTCGGGATGGAGAAGAAGGAAAACAGGAATTGGGAGAGATGTCTCTGAAAGACTTTTTTGACCTTTTTAAGCGGGCAAAATAGCGTCTAAATCTTGTTGCCTCCCTGAAAATATGGTATGATTAAAACATCGAAAAGGCAGAACAATGGAGTTCAAAAGGCTCTGTTGTTCTGCCTTTTTTTGCACGAAGACGAGTGAAATAAAAATATGACAGGAGGTATGGTATGGCAGCTTTTGATAAAATATGCAGTGGATTTCCTCAGATAGATGAGATTTTACATCATATTCGGCTGGGGGATAATGTGGTGTGGCAGGTTTCTGATGTGGATGAATTTCGCCTGTTTGCAGAACCTTTTGCGAGACAGGCAGTGAAAGACGGAAGAAATGTCATTTATATTCGTTTTGCGCAGCATGAACCGGTATTGAAAGATTTGAGCGGAATTAAAGTGAAAGAATTTAATCCTGATGAAGGGTTTGAGGCATTTACCGTCAAAATTCATGAGGAAATCACAAAGCAGGGAAGAGATGCTTTTTATGTGTTTGACTGTCTGTCGGAATTACAATCAGTCTGGTATACGGATCTGATGATGGGGAACTTTTTCCGAGTAACCTGCCCCTACCTTTTTGAGCTGGATACGGTAGCATATTTTCCACTTCTTCGTGGACGACATTCCTTTGATGCAGTGGCAAGAATCCGGGATACCACCCAGCTTTTACTGGACGTCTTTTCTAAGGAAAATGATGTGTATTTTCGTCCGTTAAAGGTCTGGAATCGGTATTCCGATCAGATGTTTCTGCCTCATTGTTATCGGAAAGATACCGGAGATTTCTCAACCCTGCAGGGTGGAGTGGCCATGAGCCGCTATTATCAGGTGTTGCAGGGACTGTCGGTAAATACCCAGGATCAGAATTACGATAGTCATGATCGCTTTTTTAATATGGCAAAACTGGAATATACCCAGGGGCAATTCCGGGAAGAAACAGAAGATCAGATTATAAGAAGTACGATGACAAAAGATAAAAAGCTGGAAAAGCTGGTGAAACATTACTTTAAACCGGAGGACTATTTAATGCTGAGAGATCGCATGATCGGCAGCGGAGCCATCGGAGGAAAAGCCTGTGGCATGTTGCTGGCAAGAAAGATTGCCGAGACGGAAATACCGGAATATGAGGGGCATAATGAACCCCATGATTCTTACTATATCGGTTCCGACGTTTTTTATACTTATATTGTATCCAACGATTGCTAGCGTCTTCGAATCCGGCAGAGAACGGATGAAGAATATTTCTCTGTGGCAGAAGAATTGAAAGAGCATTTGCTTCATGGAGAGTTTCCGGCAAAAATCCGGGAACAGTTTTTGAATACACTGGAATGCTTTGGACAGAGCCCGATTATCGTTCGTTCTTCCAGTTTTCTGGAAGATGGTTTTGGCAATGCATTTGCGGGAAAATATGAATCAGTCTTTTGTGTCAATCAGGGCAGTCCTGAGGAACGCTTGAAGGAATTTGAACAGGCAGTAAGGCAGGTATACGCCAGCACCATGGATTATTCGGCTCTGGAATATCGCTACTTAAGGGGACTCGATAAAAAAGATGAGCAGATGGCAATTCTGGTACAGAGAGTCTCCGGTTCCTATTACGGCAGATATTTTATGCCCGGTGCAGCAGGCGTGGGATATAGCCACAGCGCTTACAAATGGTATCCGGACATGGATCCGGAAGCAGGAATGTTGCGGATTGTCATGGGACTTGGAACAAAGGCGGTGGATCGAACTCAGGAAGATTACCCAAGGTTATCGAATCTTGATAAACCGGCAGCAACCCTCTACTCCACTGTGGAACAAAAACATAAATTTTCCCAGGGGAACATTGATGTGCTGGATTGCCAGACCAACGCCCAGATTGAAGTTCCGATGACACAGTTACTCCCGCTTCTTCCAGAGTGGTATAAAAGAATGGTCATGGAGCACGATATGGAGGCGGAAAGAAATCTCAGGCAGAGAGGCATTTACCGGGATATCTGGTTTGTGAGCTGTCAGAAACTTCTGGAGAAACAGGAATTTACCGGATTGATGCAGAAAATATTAAAGACTCTGGAGCAAGTCTATGGAAATCCGGTGGATATTGAATACACAGTAAATATGGATGAAAACGGAGATTTTGTCGTAAATCTGTTGCAGTGTCGTCCTCTTTATTTGGGGCAACAAGGGGAAACTGTCAATCTGGATCAGTTGGAAATGAAAGAAATCTTTTTTGATATTGTGGATTCTTCCATAGGGGCATCGGGAAAACGTCAGGTGGACGTAGTGATACAGATTGATCCTGTATTGTATTATGAATACCCTTATGCGAAAAAATATGATGTGGCATCTGCCGTTGGTGTGATTAACCGCTATTATCGGAGCAGTGGTAAAACCTTCTTCTCATGACACCGGGGCGAATCGGTACTTCCTCACCGGAGCTGGGAGTTCCGGTGACCTTTGGAGACATTTCCAATTTTTCTATCGTTTGTGAAGTGTCCGATAACAGAGTGGGATACATGCCGGAGTTAAGCTATGGAAGTCATATGTTCCAGGATCTTGTTGAAGCGGAGATAATTTATGGAGCGATCTGGAATGATAAGAAAACAAGGAAGTACCATCCGGAATTGTTGGAAACTTATCCGGATCGTTTTTCAGAAATCTGTAAAGATTTTCCGGAACTTAAAGGAATGATTCAGGTCAGAGAAGTGGAAAGCTGGTCTTTTGTACTGGATGCAGTGACCAACCATAGCATATGTGGCGGGTGATTGCATCTCAGTGGGTAAATGTTATCCTTCTATTCGGAAAATCTGTGAATTGTGGAAATATTTGTGAATAATAGTATATATGCTTGCATTATATAGGGGTTATACGTTAGTATATAAGTGCCAATTAGAAAACGTAACCTATTTTTACTGTTGTTTCTGAATATTTTATAAGATTAAAAGACAAGGAAGGATACAAATGGACAGAGATAAATTTAAAGTTTACACCAATAAAAATATGAAAAAGAAAGAAGTTGAAGAAATAACCTTTGAATTAGAGGTGCCTCATGAGGATACGGTGACAGGACTTTTTGTGACCAGTCCGTATTTTGCAGATTGTATGATGTCACAGGAGTATTTTTATTATCCTGTCAACGTGGAAGCAGAAGAATCTTTGATGGCCCCGATTTTGAATAAGGAAGTTCTTGATGATTTCATTGACCGGACAGCAATGTTCCGCCACCGGACTGGAGTGCCGATTGCAGCACTTCTTCATATTGCAGGAGAGGATGAAGAAGGGGAAACCGGTATGTTTTCAATTTTTGATGGGATGATACAGATTGAGTTTATCAAGTTTTTCCATACAGCGATTGCAATCATGAATCAGGATGTGGCGATGGAAGATGAGTTTGAGGAAGTTTTTGGAGATCTGATGGAGAAACTGGAGGATAATGGTTATCTGGATAAAGTGCTGAACAATATTGCAGAGTATCTCAGTGATCCGGAAGTTCTTGAAGCGATTCTTTTCCCGGAAGAGGATGAATAGACAGACGAAGAGGTGAGGAGAGACGACGGTATGGCCTTTATGGAGTTTTTTTGCCTCCACCTCACCCGGACAGAAGTAGATATGTTATCAGGAAGAAAAACAGTGTCTGCGATTGCAGGCATTGTTCATGGGCGTTGCCCATATTAAGGCAGGACATGGTCAACCTTTGTGCAAGCACAGGTTGACCCTATCTCTGCTTTTTTTTCTTCCTGATTATTTTTATATCTCATAGTCCGGGCTCACAGTCTGAAAAAAATTCCATAAATCGGCCTGGAAACCGTCTGATAGTTGGAAAAACTTTATCACCGACCTGGCCGTCGTCTGCCAGAAAATTATCTTTTCCTTAAGACATAAAAATCGTATATAGCATAAACAGGATATCTTCCACGGTGACGGGTGCTGGAGTCAGCGTGGTAAGGGGGTCTTTCTGGATATTTTGTGCCATATGTAAAGAAACCTTTTTGAGGTCTGCCTGATAATCGGAGATTGGTTTCAGTTGTACAATTTCATCACGGAAATGGATGTATGCCTGACAGGTTTTTTCTGCGATGGCTTCCGGTGTCTCGGTACCGTCAAAAGTAACGCCGAGAAGTTTTCCCGTATATTGAATTTTTTCCGGGGCAGCGGCAGCGATATGTTTCACCATGGCTGGAAATGCATAGGCACAAGCAGCACCGTGAGGAATATGGAAAGCAGCACCGATTTCGTGGGCAATGCAGTGTCCGATATGAACAACGCCATCCACTAACATCCATCCTCCATAAGCGGCAGCTACCAGCATACGCTCTCTGGCAGCAAGATCAGAGCCGTTACGGACAGCTCGTGGAAGAGCTTCGATTACGGTTTCCATGATTTTTTCGCAAATCAGATCCGTTACCGGATTGGAACGAGTGGATGTATATGCTTCAAAAGCATGGGAGAAAACATCCAGCCCGGTTGCTGCGGTAATCTGTGGGGGCAGACCGATGGTGAGTTCCGGATCCAGAATGGCATATTCACACATGGAATTCAGAACGTTGATCGGATGTTTTTCCCCTTTGTGGAGATCAGTAATCACGATCCAATTGGATAATTCACTGCCGGTTCCGGCAGTAGTTGGGATGCAGATCAGAGAAGATGCCGGTTGCATATATTTTTCTCTGCCGACAAAATCCAGAATGTGCCCTTCATTATGGCACATAACATTAATTCCTTTGGCAGCATCCATCGTGCTTCCGCCACCGATGGCAACCACACAGTCACATTGGTTGGCTTTATAGCAGGCTGCGCCGTTATCGACCAGATCGGAATTGGGATCTGGAGTAATCTTATCATAGATGACGTATGGAATCTGAACTTTGTCCAGACAGTCGGTAATCGTCTTTATGATTTCTGTTTTTGCAATCCCCTTATCAAAAACCAGAAATGGTTTGTGAAATCCCGCTTCCAGAAGAATCTGTGGAAGAAGAAGCACAGCCCCACGATCCGCGAGAACTTTTGTCTTTTGAACCATTCGGTAATGTAACACAAAAAAACCTTCTTTCATGAAATTTTCATTTATGTGATGGGTAAAAATCCATCAGGAAAATGAATTCTTATACTTGATTATACTGTTTTCTTTCCCTTTCTACAAGTCGGAAATTGTAAGCAGGACACTTGGAATCTGAATCATAGATTTCAGACAATGCTTTGTAGCAAGGTTGTTTTTCTGTCATATTTTTTGTATAATATATTTCATATATAATTACGGATAGCAGAAGGGAAGCAGAGGATGAAAAGCAGGCTGGAAGGCAGGAAATCCGGAATGAACAGGGACATGATTAAAGGGATTGCCATGGTGACCATGACACTTAATCACATTGCGGCAGCTTTTCTGGAACCAGGGACGGTATCGTATGAGATATTGACGGATATTGGATATTTTACAGCAATTACCATGTGTTATTTTCTGGTAGAAGGATATGCTTATACACGGTCAAAAAGAAAATATGTCATACGGCTGCTGATTTTTGCTCTTTTATCCCAGATACCTTATGCGATGGTATTTTCTGAAGAGAAGCATCTTTTGACGACCAATCTTAACATGATGTTTACTTTGTTTTTCTGTTTCTGGATTATCTATGCCCAAAAAGAAATCATGCCTGACAATACTAGAAGAAATATTACTATGATATCAGTATTTGCCACAGCATTTTGTGATTGGCCAATCTTTGCAGCCATTTTTACTTTACTCTTTTTGTGGGCGGAAGAATCCGAAGAGCGAAAAAGAAAAGCATTTTTGTTAAGTATGTGCTTGTTTGGAGTGATTTGGTTTGTCCAGAGAGTGGGGATATATTCTTTCAATACCTCCCTGATCCTGGCGCTTGGCTCCATGACGGGAATTGGATTGTCCGGTATTTGCCTGTTGTATTTTTATAATGGCAGAAAATGCAGGAAAGGAGCTGCTTTTCTGAAATGGGTTTTCTATCTGTATTATCCGGTACATCTGTTGATTCTTGGTCTGATTCGTTGGTATCGATAAGTCCATGATCAATAAATACAAAATAGAAAGAAGAGAGAAAATGAAAAAGAGATGTACTTCCATGTTACTGGCAATGTTGCTGCTTTTTGTTTTTTGCTGCCCGATTCGGACCGAGGCTGCTGTGACGGGGGATTCTTATAAAGCAGTATGGTATTCTTACTATGATTTTCAGAATTATCTGAAGCAGACAAAGAAGAATAATGCGACAAACTTCCGCAAATATTTTGATAAAGTTCTGGATCAGTGTCTAAGCCGGAACCTGAATCGAATCATCGTGCAGGTAAGACCATGCAGTGATGCCATGTATCAGTCTGAATATTTTCCGACATCTGCTTATATTGCACGCAAACAAGGGGCAAAACTGTCTTACGATCCATTGAAGATTATGGTGACGGAAGCTCATAAAAAGGGAATGGCGATTGAAGCATGGATTAATCCTTACCGGGTTTCCTTCAATACCAACTATAAAAAACTGGCCAAAAATAATCCGGCAAGAATCTGGCATTACTCATCCTCTGCATCGGACAGAAGAAATGTATTATCTTACGGAGGTCAGTTGTATTATAACCCATCCAAACCGGAGGTTCGTACTTTAATCATTAATGGAGTGCGGGAAATCGTGAGAAATTATGATGTGGATGGCATTCATATGGATGACTATTTTTATCCTAGCTTTTCACCAAGAAATTATAAAAAATCCTTTGATGCCCAGGAATACAATGCCTCTGTAGAAAAACAGCATGGCAAATCCATCAAAACTTACCGCAGACAACAGGTTGACCTTCTGGTAAAAGGAATCAAAGCAGCGGTAAAAGAAGAGAATCCGGATGTGGTATTCGGTATTAGCCCGGCAGGAAATATTGACAATCTTAACAGCAAATATTCCTATTATGTCAACATTAAAAAATGGACCAATTCCACAGAATATGTTGATTATATCGCTCCGCAGGTCTACTGGGGATTTAATCATAAAACCGCACCATTTGCGAAAGTAGTAGACCGCTGGGCAGCTATGGTGGATCAGAGCAAAGTCAAACTTTACATCGGTCTTCCGGCTTATAAAGTAGGACATCCATCCCTTGGCAGCAACAGTGCGGAAAGAAAAGAATTAAAAAGTACGACGATTTTGAAAAAAATGGTGAATTATGTGCAGAACAAAGCGGATGGAGTCATCGTCTTTGATTATTCAGATTTAAAGACGACAGCCGCAAAAAAAATGGGAACAGCCCTGAAAAAAATCGTGGTATTTGGAAAATAGAAAAATAAAGTATTACTTCTTCAAATACGTAAAACAGCCGACATCCAGGCGGGGTATGGAGTTTCGCATTACCGACTGTGAGCATGGAGAAAACATAAAATCATGATTAAGGCAGGCATAAGAATCAACGATGATGGGCAAAGCCCGGATTGTTGATTCTTATGCCTGCCGTTTAACTCATCTTATTTTTTACTGTTCTTTTACGAACGAAAGATAGAGCCTTTTACATTTCCTTTTTATAATAAAGACAACATGCATGTGGGATTACTAATCAATCAAGAAAGGACAGAGGAATGATATGAGAAAAAAGAATTTAAAAAACTATGCAGGGATTCTGACCTTGTCTGCAATCCTTGGTATTGGAGCTATCGCTAATCCTGTAAATGTAAAGGCGGCGACGGAACACTGGAATGACGCATCCACATCAGGCTATACATGGACACAATATAAAAATAATTGGGAGACCATCAGAAATAACTGGGAAAATGTTTCACTGACTCCGGGAGCAAATGAAACAGAACTGAATTTTGCATGGTACAGCAGATCTGCAGAAAAACCAAAGGTTAGAATTTCCACAGACAAAAGCATGGACAATGCAACCATCTATAAAGGAACTCAGACGATCACAAATGTCACCAATGCTGATAATGAAAAATATTTTTCTAATAAAGTGACGGTAAAAGATTTAAACGAAAGAACAACTTATTATTACCAGGTCTATCAGAATGGCAAATGGCAGGAAACGAAAACATATAAGACAAAATCTTTTTCTGAATTTTCTTTCCTGTATGTGGGAGACCCGCAGATTGGAGCCTGTAAGAAACAGACCAACAACGATGGCGAATATATGGATACCCAATCTCCATACCTGGCAGCAAGAAATGATTCCTTTAACTGGAATAATATTCTGAAAGATGCCTTGTCAGATCATCCGAATGTGAGTTTTATGGTTTCGGCTGGAGATCAGGTAAATGACGGGGCAAGTGAAATCGAGTATGCTGGATATCTGGGAGCAGAGTCTTTAGCTTCTTTGCCGGTATCTACGACAATCGGAAATCATGATTCCGGCTCACCGAATTATACCTGGCATTATAATAACCCAAATGCATTTGATGGAGAAAATACAAAATATACCGCTGGAAAAACAGCAGCCGGAACAGATTATTATTATACCTACGGTGATGTACTGTTCATCGTACTCGACACCAATAATTATAACTGTGCAACTCATAAAAATGTAATCAAAAAGGCTGTATCAGAGAATCCGAATGTCAAGTGGCGTGTCGTAACCTTCCATCAGGATATTTATGGATCAGGATATGATCATTCAAATTCCGATGGTATTATTCTTCGTACTCAGCTTACTCCAATCATGGACGAATATGACATCGATGTGGTACTGCAAGGGCATGATCATACTTACTCAAGAACTTATCAGTTGACCAGCGATGGTGAAACCCATGCTTCTTTTGATAAAACAAGTAATACAGAGGATGCCGATTTTCAGAGTGAAAATCTCTGCTACAACATTACGAGTGATGTGACAGGCGGTACAGTTAAAAATCCGGAAGGAACCGTATATTTTGAAGCAAACTCTTCCACAGGTTCTAAATTTTATAATCTGATTGCCACCAAACAGGATTATATTGCAGAAAGAAGTCAGGAATGGAATCCAACTTACTCTGTGATCAATGTGACAGATGATACATTATCTGTGACAACCTATGATGCAGCAACCGGAAATCAGCTTGATGGTTCATCTACTTATACAATTGTAAAAGAAGATGAGAAAGTACAGGATAACACACAAAATGTAACGGATAATACTTCCAAAAATGAAGCAGTATCCACCATACAGCAGGCCCAAACGACCACCGCACAACAAAATCGGACCACTACGGTTGCAAAGCCGAAAAAAGCTACGATTAAAAAACTGGTGTCCACAAAAACAAAAACAGCAAAACTTACATGGAAGCGAGATAAAAAGGTAACCGGTTATCAGATTGCTTATACTTACAAAAAAGGTTTTAAGAAGAGCGTAAAATACAAATGGATCAAGAAGAACAGCACGACGAGTGTAACTCTCAAAAAGCTGAAAAAAGGAAAAACGCTTTATGTTAAAGTTCGTTCCTACAAAACAGTAAATAATAAGAAAATATATGGAAGCTACAGTACAGTCAAAAAAGTAAAAATTAAATAATACTACTTTTTCATTCTTATCTGAGAGAAAACCGGGACGTTATTGGTTGAAATGTCCCGGTTTTCATGCAATCATTGAGAAGAAATATTTGGGAAAAAGAGATAGGAAAAGAGACAGGAGAATAAAAATGAAATGGAATTGGAAAAAAATTGTAGCTGCAATCACAGGATGCGTGATATTTGCAGCAATATTGATATATAGCAATGATATTACGAAAACAGAGCTGATTTCAACAGAAGGACAAAGCTATGAGAAAGCGGTGGTGACTAAAATTACGAAAGACAATCTTCAGGAGGACGGGAATCGTTATGGCAATCAGGAAGTGATTTTGAAGATGAATTCAGGAGAACTGAAGGGGAAGGAAGTGGAGGCCACGAGCCCGAACGGAACACTTTTTGGAGCAGATTGTACAGAAGGAATGCATATCATTGCCATTGTCAGCATTGCAGAAGGCGAAAATGTGGTCACTGTATATAGTCAGGACAGAACCTGGGCAATCTATGGATTTCTCGCAGTATTTATGCTGATCGTCTGTCTGATTGGAGGAAAGAAAGGAATAAAAGCCATTCTGAGCCTGATATTTACCGGTGTAACGATTCTTTATCTGCTGTTTCCGTTAATCTACAGAGGATATTCACCGATTTTGGTCACATTGCTGATCTGTGCTTTGGCAACGATATTTACCATGTTAATGATTGGCGGAATATCCTCAAAAACCGTCGCAGCCACAATTGGTACCACCTGCGGTGTGGCAGCAGCAGGCTTAGCAGCACTGGCTTTCGGACATTTTGCCGGAATCACCGGGTATAATGTATCAGATATTGAAACATTAAGTTATGTTGCACAAAACACTCCAATAAAAATCGGAGAATTATTATTCTCCGGGATTATCCTATCAGCGCTGGGCGCTGTGATGGATGTCGGAATGTCCATTGCCTCCACATTACAGGAAATTCATGAGACGGATCCAGATATGGGAAAAAGCCAATTATTCTTGTCCGGAATCCATGTGGGAAGAGATATGATGGGAACCATGGTGAATACACTGATATTAGCCTATGTAGGAGGCTCTCTGACCACCCTTATGACCAACTATGCCTATAACTTAAGTTACAATCAGCTCATGAATTCCTACATAATCGGGATAGAAATCATGCAGGGACTGGCAGGAAGCCTGGGAGTCGTACTCACAGTTCCGATTACCGCTGCGATAGCAGTGAAACTCATCTATAGAAAATGAACCCTCTGGCATGTGATTGTATAAAAAGTAAGAAATCTTTTCTGATTTTATGAATATGCAGGCGACTATACTCTAAGGCTACAGATGACTTTCGTTTTGTTGCTCGACTTTCGAACGGATATGGACACGCCATTCGCGCTAAACTCGCTAATGCTCAAACATACGCTCGGTGTCGGAGAGCATTCTCAAATCTCGCTTACGCAAAAACTGCAAAGCATCTGTATCCTTAGAGTATAACGACTGTAAGCACGGACAAAACATAAAAGCATGCTAAAGGAAGGCATAAGAAAAGGCAGGAATATGGGACATCTTGTGCTTGCACAAAAGATGACCATGTCCTGCCTGATGATGGGCAAAGCCCGGAATCGTTGATTCAAATCTTATTCCACAACCTGAACTTTCATCATGTTCGTTGTTCCGGAACGTCCGATCGGAACACCGGAAGTAATGACGGTCACGTCACCATCCTCTAAAAGCCCCTTGTTCTTTGCAGCGTTGATAGCACGGTCAAAAAGAACGAATACTTCCCATTCTTCTTTGAGAAGAATCGGATGAACACCCCAGGAAAGGTTCAACTGACGACAGACTTTCTCATCAATCGCACAGCCAATGATGGAGCATGCCGGACGGAATCTGGAAATCATTCTCGCAGAAAAACCGGATTTGGTTACTGTGAGAATGGCTTTTGCATTCAGATCATATGCGGTGCTGCAGGTTGCGTGACAGATGGCGTCAGTAATACCTGGATTATCATTTAAAGTGGTATTTTTGAATCGTTTTTCATAATTGATGGCCTGTTCAGTACGAAGGGCAATCTTTGCCATGGTTTTCAGTGATTCTACCGGATAAGCACCGGCAGCAGTTTCGCCTGATAACATGATGGCGCTGGTGCCGTCATAGATGGCATTGGCCACGTCAGTGGTCTCCGCTCTGGTAGGACGCGGATTTTTCATCATGGAATCCAGCATCTGTGTAGCGGTGATAACAATCTTGCCGGCAGCACAAACTTTCTGGATGATCATCTTCTGTAAGATTGGAACTTCTTCTTCCGGAATCTCAACACCCATGTCACCACGAGCTACCATGACACCGTCAGATGCCTCAATGATTGCGTCGATATTATCGACACCTTCCTCATTTTCAATTTTGGCGATGATCTTAATATCTTCTCCGCCATTTTTCTTAAGGAGTTTACGAATCTGCTCGACATCCTTTGCATTTCTGGTAAAGGAAGCAGCGATGAAATCAACATCTTCCTGAATACCAAAAAGAATATCCTCCTGATCTTTCTTGCTCAGGTATGGCATGGAAAGCTTCACACCCGGAACATTGACACCTTTTCGATTGGAAACAGTTCCACCGTTTAATACTTTACAATGAATATCTTCCCCGTCGATGGACTCAACTTTCAGTTCGATCAGTCCGTCATCGATTAAGATGCTGGAACCGGCGGAAATATCGTGAATCAGATTCTTATATGTAATACTTACGATTTCATTGGTACCTTCTACGTCTCGTGTGGTCAGGCAGAAATCCTGTCCCCGTTCTAAAACAACTTTGCCTTCTTTAAATGTTTTGATGCGGATTTCAGGTCCTTTTGTGTCAAGAAGACAAGCAATTGGACGATTGTGTTTTTCTCTTAATGCTTTTACCTGATCCATTCTCACTTTCTGTTCTTCACAGGAATTGTGGGAGAAATTAAATCTTGCCACATCCATTCCGGCGAGAACAAGCTGTTCCAGGACATCTCCTTTATCAGTTGCTGGACCAAGTGTACAGATAATTTTTGTCTTTCTCATGTAGTAATTCTCCTGTTAAATAATCATTTCTTCTTTGCTGTCATTCCCCATTCTAATCAATTCCTATTAAATGTCAATGAATTTCTTGTAAAATCTCTGCAAAAAAGAACATTTTTCTGATTTTATAAAAAAAATATTCAGTAAAAAATGTATTTTCATGCACTTTTCTTAAAAAAAAGAGGAAAAAAATGCAAGATGG
Source organism: Lachnospiraceae bacterium (assembly GCA_028721415.1). Taxonomy (GTDB): domain Bacteria; phylum Bacillota; class Clostridia; order Lachnospirales; family Lachnospiraceae; genus Anaerobutyricum. The sequence goes on from JAQYIU010000048.1 coordinate 14,672, forward strand.
GACAGCATAATTTGTGATATACTTTATAAAAACACAGGGATTTTCAGATGTTTTGAGAATATATTTCAAAGTGAGGAACGAAAAAGAATATGAGAAAGAGATCAATGATATTATTTTATACAGGAATGATTGTACTATTTTGCTTTTTTGGTCAAAAATCTTTCCAGGTAAATGCGGCTACAAAGTTATACGGATATTCCCTGCCGGATAAGGTAAAACAGGTTATCGTTGTCAGGTATCAAGGGCAGAGCAGAGGAATACTCCGATATTATGAGCAAAGGACGGATGGTATCTGGAAAAAAAGATGGAGCTGTAATGCGTATTTGGGGCAGAAGGGCATTGGAAAGAAAAAAGAAGGAGATAAAAAAACGCCAAAAGGAATCTATTCGTTAGGGCAGTCTTTTGGAATTCGAAAAAATCCGGGCACGAAGATGCCTTATGTGAAAGTGAACCCTTATCATTACTGGTGCTCAGATTCCGGCAGCAAATATTATAATCAGTTGATTCGCAGTGACCAGACCGGGCATCAGTGTACGGGAGAGCATTTGATTGATTATAAAAAGGCATATAATTATGCGATTGAGATTGCATATAATAAGAAAGGGAAGCCGGGAAAAGGCAGTGCGATTTTTCTTCATTGTTCCAGAGGCCGGGCGACGGCAGGCTGTGTGGCGATTCCGGAAAAATATATGAAAAAACTTCTGAAACAATTAAATCCTGAGGCGCACCCAAAGATTATTATTAATAAGATTTCAAAATAAATGTGAGCAATCCTATTTTTTAAAGATTGACAAACAGTAATGGGAATATTATAATATAGAAATAAAAACTATGTTATGTAGCTAATAAAACAAAATGAGGTTCAGTCATGGATTATAAGATTATCAGTGACGGATGTTGCGATTTGGGCAAGGATATTATTGACCGATATCAATTGCGTATCGTACCATTCTGTATTTCATTTGACGAGGAGAATTATTATAAAGAGATAGAAGAGATTGGAATCCGGGAGGTATATGACCGGATGGTCGATAACCCGGATGTGTATCCGAAGACTTCTCTTCCATCAGTTCAGAATTATATTGATGTGTTTACGGAATATGTGGAGCAGGGGATTCCTGTCATCTGCATCTGTTTTACCCCTTCTTTAAGCGGTTCCTATAACAGTGCCTGCAATGCAAAAGAGATTGTTTGTGAGGATTACCCGGATGCGAAGATCGCAGTCATCAATTCGCAGGCGGCTACAGTTTCTCAGGGTCTGATGGTCATTGAGGCAGGAAGAATGCGTCAGGATGGAGTTCCTTACGAAGAATCTGTTGAGATTCTGGAGAAGATGAAGAAAACCAATCGGATATTCTTTACGGTCGGTAATGTAGATTACTTAAAACATGGCGGAAGAATCGGTAAATTAGCTGGTCTTGCCAGCAGTGCGTTGGCACTGAAGCCTCTCATCACTCTGGTAGACGGAGCGATAGAAGCATCTGGAATCGGGAGAAGCCGTAAGAAGACTATTGCAAAAACCATTGATCTTCTGGATGGATATTTTGCAGAAACCGGAGATTCCATGAAAGAGTATTCTTTTGCCGTCGGTTTTGGATACGATGTGGAAGAGGGAGAGAAGTTTTACAAGCAGGTGGAAGAACATATCAAGGAGAAGGCAGGAGAGATTCCGGTCAGTCTGATTCAGATTGGAGCCACCATTGCCGTTCATACAGGCCCTCATGCGCTGGGGATCGGCTGCGTGAAGCGGTATGAATGTTATCGGTAACAGGAAGATAATATAATATAAAGATAGCAAAGAGACATTTTGAAGTCATCTCATGGTGCAGACTTCAAGATGTCTTTTTTCGATAAAAAGCAGATATGATGATGGGATTGCAGGGGCAGTGCTTGTCACCGTTTCTAACCTGTGATATGATAAATCAAACTGTGGTTTTGAGAATTTTCTCAATAAATATAGAAGAAAAGAAATGGAGTCAGAAGAGGAAATAAATATGTGGATAGCAGATAACTGGAAAGAATATGAAGTAATCGATTGCAGCGGTGGAGAAAAACTGGAGCGATGGGGCAGATATACTCTGCTTCGCCCGGATCCGCAGGTCATCTGGAATACAAAAAAAGAGGACAGACGGTGGAAGAAACTCAATGCTCATTATCATCGAAGCAAGAGAGGTGGCGGGGAATGGGAGTTCTTTGACCTGCCGGAACAGTGGGATCTTCATTATAAGAATCTCACCTTTCATTTAAAGCCTTTCAGTTTTAAACATACCGGTCTGTTTCCGGAACAGGCGGTAAACTGGGACTGGTTTTCCGGTCTTATAAAAAAGGCAGACCGGCCGGTAAAAGTGCTTAATCTGTTTGCCTATACGGGAGGGGCTACTCTGGCAGCGGCAGCAGCGGGAGCCAGTGTCACCCATGTAGATGCTTCAAAGGGAATGGTTACCTGGGCCAAAGAGAATGCAGCGGCTTCCGGGTTATCTCAGGCACCGATCCGTTGGCTGGTGGATGATTGTGTGAAGTTTGTGGAACGGGAGATTCGCCGGGGGAATCATTATGATGGAATCATCATGGATCCACCATCTTATGGAAGAGGACCGAAAGGCGAGATCTGGAAAATTGAGGAGAAGATTTATCCTCTGGTTTGCCTTTGTGAACAGCTTCTCAGTGATGATCCGCTGTTTTTCCTGATTAATTCTTATACAACAGGTCTGCAGCCCGCAGTTCTTTCCTATATGCTTGGAACGGCAGTGGCGAAGAAACATGGAGGCTATGTTGAGGCAGAAGAGATTGGTCTGCCTGTTTCTTCTAACGGACTGGTGCTTCCTTGTGGTGCTTCAGGAAGGTGGCAGAAAAAATGAAAACAAAAATGACAGCGTTTTACGGCATGTTTCTTGCCCTTGCGCTGGTCGCCGGTTATGTGGAAAGGTTGATTCCTATTAATCTGGGAATTCCGGGTGTGAAGCTGGGACTTGCCAATATCGTGACGATGGTGCTCCTTTATACGGCAGGGATAAAGGCGGCTGTCTGTGTGACGGCAGTGCGGATTCTCTTGTCCGGTATCCTGTTTGGCGGCGGTTTTTCCATGGTGTACAGTGCGGCGGGGGCAGCTTTAAGTATTCTTGTCATGGTAATATTGAAAAAAACAAAACGCTTTTCCTGCGTGGGCATCAGCGTCGCAGGAGGCGTTTTTCATAATGTCGGGCAGATTCTGGTGGCAGCGGTGGTCTTAGAAACCGGTGCCCTGGTGTATTATCTGCCGGTTTTAATTCTCTCCGGATTGGGGGCAGGGATTCTCATCGGTTTTTTAAGCGGATTTATGATCCAGCGCTTGGAACCTGTGATCCGGGAGACTTTGGAAAGGTGATGAATATTGATTCATTTTAATAAAATTATTAGAAAAACAGGATTATTATCTCTGTTAATAGCAGGAATGATAATCGGACTTTCAGGATGTGGAAGTCAGGAAACGGAATCGTCTACAGAGCAGATCAGCTCAGATAGTAAGGAGTATACGAAAACGGATTTTGTGATGGATACGGTATTATCTGAGACGATTTATGGAGAGAAAGATCTTACCGATGCGATAAAAGAGCGTCTTTCCTCGTTGGAGACAGAGCAATTATCCTGGCGGGAAAGTTCCAGTGAGACTGCGCAGATCAATAAACGCTGTAGTCAGGGAGAAAGTGTTGCTGTAGATGATGCCTTTGCCGGATGGGTGAACGATTCACTGGAACTGGCGAAGGCCAGCCAGGGGGCCTTTGATCCTACCATCGGAAACCTGACCCGCCTTTGGAACATCGAGGGAGATGATCCCGTCGTTCCGGCTCTGGATGAGATTGATGCCGTTCTTCAAAATGTTGGTTATGACAATATTAATCTGGATGTAACCTCCGGAAAGATTTCCATGGAAGACGGCTGTACGCTGGATCTTGGTGCTGTCGGAAAAGGAATTGGCTGTGATGTGGCAAGGGATTATCTGGAGGCGCAATCCGGAGTGGCAGGTGCTGTGATTTCCATTGGAGGGAGTATCCTCGTCTATGGGGAGAAAACCAGCGGGGAAAACTGGAGCGTAGCAATCCGGGATCCACAGGAGAGTCTGGATTCTTATATGGGGGTACTTTATTTATCTGAAAATGCTTGTGTCTCCACTTCAGGAGATTATGAGAAATACTTTATACAGGATGGAAAAAAATATCATCATATATTAGATCCTTCTACCGGTTATCCGGCGGAAAGTGATCTGACTTCGGTCACAGTGATCTGTGATCAGGGAGAGGATAATGATGGCCTTTTGTCAGATGGATTATCTACGGCCTGCTTTGTGCTGGGAAGAGAAAAAGGGATGCAGCTTCTGGAACAATACGGTGCAGAAGGGATTTTTATCGATAAAGAGAATCAGGTCTATGTGACAGACGGAATCAAAGAACAGTTTGAAGTATTAAATGATAGGTATCAGTTGATGGAATAATGTTGGAGGAGATGTGGAATCAGTATGTGCAGCTGCCGCCCTTCCCCTCTTGAGGAATGACACAAGAAAAAAATGTATTTTTTAGACACAAAGGAGGAAGTCAGAATATACGGCTGCCTCCTGTTTTTTTAAAAAAAGCAAAAGAGGTCCCGTTTATTGGATTATTATTACTAAAAATAATATAATGAGGTAAAAGATATGAATTTAATGATTGTAAGATCTTTGTTATGTGGGCTGCTGTTTTTTTTGGGTGCTTGTATCTATTCTTGTTTAAATGTGGTGATATATCGGGTGTCAAAAAAGGAATCTTTTGGAAGAGGAAAGAGCCGGTATTGTAAGAGGCGTATTGGTGTGAGAGACGCACTGATTACATTGCTGGGAGGGGTAACCCTTCTGTATTGTATGTATCAATTTGAAACAATAGGAAAGGCATTGACGATCTTTGCATTTTTTGCGATTTTGACTGTTGTGACCTTTCTTGATATAGATACCATGGAAATTGCCGATGGATGCCATCTTGCTATATTGATTTTGGCGGTGGTTTCCTGGTTTAGCATGGAAGGACCAGGTATTGGAGCAAGATTGTCAGGGGCGCTCTGTGTCAGTCTCCCTCTGTTGCTCATCACTTTGGTGATACCGGGGGCTTTTGGGGGAGGAGACATTAAACTGATGGCTGCCTGCGGATTATTTTTAGGATGGAAGATTACCTTGATTTCTACTTTTCTGGGATTTTTTTTCGGAGGTATCTGGGCGGCAGGTCTGCTGTTAACCGGAAAAGCAGAAAGAAAAGAAACGTTTGCCTTTGGACCATTCCTCTGCCTTGGAATGACATTGGGGCTTTTGTATGGACAGGCAATCATTTTTATATAACAGTTGATGAAAAGAAACTTTTGATTTATTATTATGAAGTGGCCGGTGAGAATGAAGATGGAAATCAGAAACTGGCTCGTTATGTGGAATGCTATAATTTTCAGGATGCACTGGATTATGCAAAAATAGAAGGAGGACAATAGCGGAGTATAATGGAAAATAAAACAAAAGAAATCATGGCTGAGATCAATCGAGTTATCATGGGAAAAGAAGAAATCATTCGGAAGATTCTCATGACGATTTTATCGGAGGGACATGTGCTGCTGGAAGATGTTCCGGGAGTCGGGAAGACGACCATGGCTCTGGCTTTTTCAAAAGCGTTGGGACTTTCCTGTCGCAGAATCCAGTTCACTCCGGATGTGATGCCTTCCGATGTGGTTGGATTTTATTATTATAATAAAGAAAAAAATGATTTTTTATATCGAGATGGAGCGGTCATGACAAATCTCCTTCTGGCAGATGAAATTAACCGGACTTCAAGCAGAACGCAGTCTGCTCTTTTGGAAGTAATGGAAGAAGGACAGGTGACGGTAGATGGCATCTGCCATAAAGTACCGACCCCTTTTTTTGTCATTGCGACTCAAAATCCGGTGGGTTCGGCAGGAACCCAGATGTTGCCGGAATCGCAGCTGGATCGCTTCATGGTCAGGCTTTCCATGGGATATCCGGATCTGGAAGCAGAGATTGCACTGATGAGTGACCGGAGTACCGGAAATCCGCTGGATGAGATAAAACAGATTCTTTCGAAGGAAGAATTACTGTCCCTGCAAAAAGAAGTCAGTGAAATCTATGTATCCCCATTGATTTATCGCTATATTGCCATGCTTGCAGCGGCAACGAGAAAACATGAGTTAATTATATTAGGAATCAGTCCCAGAGGTTCCCTCGCCCTTGCAAAGATGGCGAAGGCAAGTGCCTATATGGCCGGAAGAGACTATGTGATTCCGAACGATGTGAAGGAATGTGTCAAAGATGTTTTTGGGCATCGCCTTGTATTAAGATCAAGAGTGAGGCTGACGGCTCAGAATGTGGATAAGATATTAGATGAGATCTGTGAAAATGTACCGGTACCGGAGAAAGAATATCCTGATCAGACAAAGGCAGCGAGAGCAGGGATTCACAGGAGAACACAATGAAAAGAGAAAAAATATCCGGAATAGCCGGAGTTTTATTTTTGGGATTTCTGGTTTTGTTTGCCGGTGGAAAACAGGGAGGTTTTGCAGGCATTCTTATGCTGTTCCTTGTCGGGATCGGAGCGCTTTACTATTGGAAACTTCCGGAAGAATTGCTCTGTATGCTGCAATTTCCTGTGACCGCTAGAAAAGGAGAGAAATTGCACGGCGCCTTTGTGATTAATCAGCTGGGGCGATGTCCGGTCTTTTTTGGGAAGGCTTTCGGAAAAGGAAAGAACCTGATGACCGGAGAAGAGTCAGAATTTGAAATCACGATCACTCTTATGGGAAAAGAAGAAGGGACAGCTCCTATTATTCTTAGTTCAAACTATATGGGATGTCTGGAAGTCACTATTGAGAAAATAGTCTTTTTTGGTCTCTTTGGCATTGGAAAAAAAGAAAGGAAAATCTCTTTAAAAAAAGAAATCCTCATTTTACCGGATTCAAAAGAGCTTACGATTTCTCTTCCGCCATCGAGGGGAAGAGCCGGTGATGGGGATGAAGCTGCAGTTTCTCTCCACGGATATGATTCCACTTTGTATCAGGGTGTGAGAGTGTACAGAGAAGGAGATTCCATGCGCCAGATTCACTGGAAAATGACAGGAAAAACCGAAGAATATATGGTAAAGGAGCTGGGAGAACCGGCACTTTTTATGCCCATGGTGTTTCTGGAGACTACGGTGGACAAAAAACAGCCATCAGATCTGGATAGATTGATGGAAGAATACATTTCGGTATCTCAATGGCTGGCGGAGCAGAATATACGGCATATGCTTTGTTGGAAAGATGGGAAAAACGGAGACTGGAATCGTCATTTGGTGGCCAATCTCGGGCAATTGGATTCCTGTTTTGAAATTTTGCTTTCGACAGGATTTCAGGAAGGAAACAATACTACTTTTCCGGAAGCTCTGGAAAAATGGGAACAGGAGACCTGGTGGCTGTGTGTCATGAGTAACGCCGGGGCAAAAAGAGAAATGGAGCAATGGGATTATGAAGAAAGAACAATCCAGTTTATCAATACAGATCAGCGGGGAGTCTAATTTCTATCTGAGATTTCGTTGTTTTCTGTCTGCTTTTTTTGGAGTTTTATACTGGATTTTTTATTGGAAAGACAACATTTTTTCGGATGAAACGATGGTCACGGATAATCAGATTCAGAAGGCATTTATCCAGAAAGGTCTTCTTTTCGGGCATATCTTTCAGATGGGTGAAGAAACAGAAGCTCTCTGGCTGTGTGGCATTGTGGCGGGTTTGGTGTTGTTCCTCCTCCTTGCTATACTCAGCAGGAATAAATTTCTTTTTCTGGGATTTATGGGAGGCATGACGATACTTATCGCTCTGCGAACCGGCTGGGTGCCGGGAATGACAGGGATTCTTTGCCTGGCCTACTGCCTGGTTACTCTGTTTGTTCCATCATCAAAAGGGACAATACTTCTGATTCTGGGTGTCAGTCTGTTGTTTGTGCTCTGCTTTTTTGAAAAAACAGATTCCCTTAAAATGTGGGCAGGGGTTCAGGATATCTGGGAACAATGGAAATATGGTGGAGATTCCGAGGTTCTGCCGGAAGGACAGCTGGAAAAGGCGGAGACTGTAAAGCGGGGAGAAAAAGAAGTGCTTTCTGTCCATATGGCATACCCTTCCGTGTATTATCTTCGTGGATTTACCGGGACAGTGTTTGAAGACAATACCTGGTCGGCCGAGGCGAAAAGTTATAGTGGCGATGAGATGGCAACGAAAATTAACAAACAGATCGTGAATGGTCAAAAAACTGAAGAAATCACGCAAAATCCTCTGCAGATTCAAAATACAGGTGCGAGTCGAAGATTTTTATATCTGCCCTATGAGTGTCTCACCAGGGCAGGAGAGTTTGAAGAGAGCGGAAAAGCTGTCCGGGGAGCAGGAGATAACCTCTATGCCACCGGCTGGACCGGAGCAAAGGATTATCAATGTATATCCTCGAAAAGTTTATCGAAGGGCCTGGATGAAGAAGAGATTTCTTCAGATTGCCTTATGCTTACCAGAGAGGAGAAAAAAATCATAGCAGAACTTCTTGGAAAAAAACAGGCTAATGAAGAAGTGTCTGCTCTCTCAGTACTGCGAGAAGTGCGGAAATGGATGAAAAGTCAACTTCAATATGAAGATGAGCCGGGAAGGATTCCGAAAGGGGAATCTTTCGTCAGCTGGTTTTTGGAAAAAGAGAAAAAAGGATATGATGTGCAGTATGCAACTGCAGCAGTGATGTTTTTCCGCTATTATGGAATTCCATCCCGATATGTGGAAGGATATCTAGTCACGCCGGAAGCACTGTCGGAGGATAATGCTCAGGGGATGATTTCTGTGAAAGAAAAAGATGCGCATGCCTGGGCGGAGATTTATCAGGAAGGAATTGGCTGGATTCCTGTAGAAGTATTGAAAGAATATGAAGATAAGATGGGAATTTCTTATCTGGAATTGATCGACAATACAGCTGTGGGACAGAGCATGGAAGGGGAAACTGAGGAAAAACAGGAAGAGACAGATGAAACGTCGGAAACTGCTTCAGAGCCGGAGACTGGAAAAGATGGGAAGGAGAACACAGAAAACGTATCTGAAACCGGGACAGATTCCGATAGCGTATATGATAGTGGCGCAGATGATAATAATGTATATAATATAGAAGAAACCCGTACATTTTCAGAGATAGAAAAAGCAGTATTCTATTTCTTAGTGCTGGTGGCTGTCTTTATCGTCGTAAGACAATGGCTGCGAAGGCAGCGGAGGATTCAGGAGGAAAAACGGTGGAAAGAATCCGAGAATTACAGCTATTGTGTGGATATGTATTATCGAAAGCTCTATTCCCTGCTGGCTCTTTTTAGGAAAGAAAAAGAAACAGCAGAAGCCTGTCTGGAAAGATTGGACCAGGAACTTGATAAAAAAGAACTGGAGTATTGTATAAAAATTCGGGAGCAGGCAATTTTTTCGTGTACCCCGCTTACAAAGCAACAAAGGGATCGAGCCTGTGATTTTCTGGAAAAAGAAATCAAAAACATCCAGAACGCCTTATCATGGAGGCGTCGCTGGATCTGGCGTTGAAAAAAGGGAAAAAATGCATGGATCAGATGGATTGAAAAAAATTTAAAAATTTATGAAAAAAATACTTGATTTCTATCCTGATCCGTGTATAATAGTAGATGTTGTGTGACATGATAGCGAAGAAGCGTGAGGTTGCTGCGAATCAGAATTTGATTATGCAGGTTTTCCGTGGAGCGAATGTCAAGTTAAGGAAACTGGCGACAAGTCACTGTACAAACATTTACAATCTACTAATTCAGCGTAGAGACGCAGTGTGGTATCAA
>JAQYIU010000049.1 GCA_028721415.1 Lachnospiraceae bacterium
CTACAAAAACTGTTACTGCTGTAAAAAAAGGTTTCACCGCTAAGAGCTTAAAGAAAAAAGCAAAAACAATTAAACTTGGCGTTAAGACAACTGGTAAAGTTACTTACACCGTTAAAGTTAAAAAAGCTTTGAAGAAATATATCACTGTTTCCAAGAAGGGTAAAGTTACTCTGAAGAAAGGTGCTAAGAAGGGTACTTATAAGATTGTTATCAAGATAAAAGGTACTAAGAACTTCAAAGCTGGAAAGAAAACAATTAAAATCAAAGTTAAATAATTCTTTCCAAAACCATGGGGATATTTCCCCGTTGGAATGGACATTCTGGCCACGCAGGATGTCCGTTTTTTGTGTGACAGGAAATGGATCCGTTTTTATGCCTTCCTGTATAAATCATTTTGCATAAGTTGACAAAAGGATTTATCTTATATAAAATGATACTAAAATTTGTTTTGGAAAAGAGGGTATTTATGTTTGAGAAACTGGAGAGAAAGCTGGTAAATGTACTGCTTTTTTTTGATTTATTTAAGATGAAGACAAAGATTCCGAAAGATTTTTCCGGAGTTATGAAAACCCAGGACAGACGGGTGCGGAAGCTGGTGAAAAAGGCTTATAAGATTCCGTTTTATAAGAAGAGATTTGATGAGGCAGGGGTGAAGCCGGAGGATATCAGAACCGGTGATGACCTTTCGAAGCTGCCACTTCTCACAAAGGATGACCTGAGAGCCTGGATGAATGAGGAAGCGAAGAATCCGAAGTATGAGAGCTGGTTTCATGATACTACCAGTGGTTCTTCCGGTGTGCCGCTGATGTTGCTTGTCTCCCCGAAGGAGAAGGCTTACAATATGGCTAACTGGTTCCGTGTGATGATGACTGCCGGATATAATCCGTTTTTTGGAAAGACTATGAGCCGGAAAAGTGCCCACAGTATTACCGGTGGAAGTGATACCTTCCTGCAGCATTTTGGTATTTTGAGAAGGGGATTTGTAGCCCAGTATGATCCGGAACCGGAGATCGTGAAGCAGATTAATGCTTACAAGCCGGATTTCCTTTATATGAATAAGAGCGAGTTCATGAGAATCTGTCTGTATTGTAAACAGAATCATGTGGAGCTGGCGAAACCGAAATTCTACTGTCCGACCGGTGAGAAGATTGATGATACGGCAAGAAAGCTTTTTGCTGAGATTCTCGGACCGGGAATCATTGATTCTTATGGTACTGCCGAGACCGGAGCTGCCATGGTTCGTCTCTTTGACAGTACAGAGTATGTGGTACATAACGATTCTTTTGTGGTTAATATCTATGATGAGAAGAACCGTCCTGCAAAGGAAGGAAATATTGTCATCACACCGTTATATAAGACAGATCTTCCGCTGATCAATTATGCCATCGGTGACCGGGGTACCTGTGAGGTGAGAGATGGTGTTCGTTTTATCACCAGCGTGCAGGGCAGAATGAACGATTTCTTCCGTTATGATACTGGAGAGGTGACTACTTTCTTTGAGATTGCACCAGTCATTGCCCATTGCGATGACATTTTCCAGATTCGATTTATTCAGGAATCTTACAGCAAGATTCACGTGCAGTGTGTGCAGAATAAAGAAATATCCAAATTGACGGAAAAAGAAGTGGAAGAGCAGCTCACGGAGAAGTTAAATGCCAAATTCAAGCATCCGTTTGAAATCGAGTATGAGTGGATGGATTCCATTCCACCGGATAAAAACGGTAAGCTTCGTATGATCGTTTGCAACGTGAAATAAAGTATTCCATAAATATAGTTGAGCTGATCAATACAATGAGAACAAATAAATATGGAGGATGATCCGTCATGTCGGATATAAATACAAATCAATCAAAACCGGGAGCCATTCCTGATACCATTGTCAGTCAGGCAGAGAAAAATTCCGGTGGAAATAAAAATGCTTCTTTGAATAAAAGGGCATTTACTTCTGGATTTTTTTTCATCTTCGCACAGCTTTGTGCCAGAGGACTGACCTTTGCCATGACGCCTGTGTATTCCAGATTGCTTTCTACCGGTCAGTATGGTGTCATTCGTGTTTATGAATCCTGGCTTCTGATTGCCTATACAGCCATGTCCCTCTGCCTCTGGCGAAGTGTGGATGTGGCCAAATATGATTTTAAAGAGAAATACAATGAATATGTGTCCAGTGTCCACAGCCTTTCCTATATTGCCATCGGATTGTGCTTTGGAATCTGCCTGATCTTTAAAGAGCAGGTAAAGAAGTTCTGCGGCATGAATGATTTGATGTTTTATATATGCTTTTTGTATGTATTTACTTACACCAGTATGCTTTATATTCAGCGAAGAGATAAGCAGATGCTGAAGTACAAGTTCAGCACCATGGCTACGCTTTTGACCATCATTCCGGGAACCCTGCTTTCGGTACTTCTCATTTATCTGGGAAGAGTGCAGGGATTTACTGACCAGCTGGTCGACCGTCGGGTGATCGGTTACTATGTGCCGCAGATTGTCGGCGGTGCGATAGTTGCTGCAGTCATCTGGACGCAGGGTAAATGTTTTTATAAAAAAGAGTATTGGAAATACGGCCTGGCATTCAGCCTTCCACTTATACCGGAAGCCCTTTCTATCCAGATCATGAACCAGTCCGATAAGATTATGATCAAGGGAATGATCGGTGAATATGAAAGTGGTATTTTTGCCCTTGCGACAACCATTTCCTTTATCATATGGATTCTGGAGGACTCTGTCTGGAACGCCTGGATTCCATGGCTTTACGAGAAAATATCCCGTAACGAGACAAAAGATGTGGAGAAACCATGGACTGCAGTTATGCACATGTTTGGTCTGCTTTCCTGGATTCTGGTCATGCTGGCTCCGGAAGAGATTCTGATTCTCGGCGGTTCCAGATACCGTGCGGCCATCTGGCTGATCGCCCCGATGGTTTCCGGAACACTGTTCCGCTTTTTCAGCTACAGCTATTCCGCTATCGAAAACTATTACAAAAAAACCCGTTATGTGGCTGCCGGTACCATCGGCACCATGATATTAAATGTGATTCTTAATTACGTCTGTATCCTGAAATTCGGATACGTGGCTGCCGCCTATACCACAGCAATCAGTTACCTGATTCTGCTGATTGTTCAGGGAATCCTCGAATACAAAGTCACCGGACAGGTCATCGTACCACTCTGGAAGACTGTAGGTATCGCCCTTGTATACGGCGCCATCAACCTTCTTTCCATGGAACTCTACAAAGTGACATGGTATGTGAGATACGGAGTGCTGCTCCTTGTGGTTCTAATTGCATTTAAAGTCATGAAACCACAGATCATGGGAATCCTTAAAATGTTAAAAGGATCAAAAAAGAAAAAATAGAGAGACTGTCGTAGCAGAAATGGAGCACAGATTCCAAAATAACAATGCGGAAACCATTTGCAGAAGCCCTGGAATTTGCTGAATTAACGGAAGAAGAATATTTGAAGGGGAAGGAATTGATGAAAAAATATCCCGGTATATATTCCTGGAATGCGACTTTGCAGTGCAACAGAGCATGGAAGGAATATATACCGGGGATTTTTGTTTACTTTCAGAGAGAGAAGTGTCTTTTGTTATTATTTTACCACAATCTCAATATGATCCATGGCATCAAACAGAATCTTCTGCGCCTCTTCCAAAGTTTTTCCCTTCGTGATAACATGGCCGATTCGATGTGGCCCTACATGGAATTTGTGGACTTCTTCGCCCGGCTCGTAATCGAAGTGCACTTCATAAATATCATCATTTGGTTCGTTGTGATCGGTTTCAGATTCGATGATACCGTCTTTATCACTCATGAGAAGGTGGCTGGCGTTCGGTATGTATGGTTTGCTGAAGTCAAAGCCTGGATCTTCGCCCAGAGCGGTTTTTAAGATTTTCTCATAGTAGTCGAAACCATAGTAAATGGAAACCAGTTCGGCAAGACAGGTAGCGCCACAACGACCTCCCAGTTCAAGAACGTAGGTCTGATTATCTTTTAAGATGAAGTCAGCGTTGATGGCACAGTTGTCAAGTCCCATGGCTTTTACTGCATTGCGGAGCTGGATTTTGGCATCTTCAATGACTTCGTCGCTTAAGTTATATGGGGCAAAATGTCCGATCGGTACACCGGTATCTCCGTGGAAGACATAATCTCCGTGAGGGAGAATAAAGGATACTTCGCCGTTGTAGACGAAGGCCTGAGCTCCGAATTCTTCGCCTTCGATAAATTCTTCGATGAGGAAATAATCTTTTCTGGTATTATCCTTTACATAGGCAAGGGCAGAATCGAATTCCTCAAAGGAGTCTACTCTGGTGATTCCGCGGCTTCCGGAGGAGTCTACGGATTTAAAGATCAGAGGGAACTGAAGTCCTTCGATGGTTTTTGGAATATCAGGATCGGTAAATGCAACCTGACGGAAGCGGGCGGTGCGGACACCGTACTCTTCGTATTTGGTTTTCATTAACATTTTATCGACGGCAACCTGAGCGGCTTCATAGGAAAGGCCGGACAGTCCCATTGCATCACAGACTTTTCCGATGGTGATGACACAGACATCAGTTCCGGTGGTGATGATACCGTCAATCTGTTCTTTTTGTGCGATTTCAAGGATTTTTTCATCGTCTACAGTATTCTCATAGTATACTTTGTCTGCAATTGCAAATCCTGGATAATTACCCGGAATGCTGACAACAATGGTGTATAAGCCCATTTTTTTGGCTGTTTCAATTAACGGAACCTGATAAATTCCGGCTCCGAGGATCATTATTTTCTTCATGATCATCACTCCTTTGTTCATAGATTTGTTTTACAACAAATTGGGGTTGTTTGTTCATACCAAGGAACATTCGGCCCAGATATTCTCCAATCATGCCGAGGAACAGCATGTTGATTCCGGCAAAAAAGCAGATGGCACACATCATGGAAGGCCAGCCGATGGCCATAGTCGGTACAAGAATTTTCTTGATGATGATACCGATGGCTCCGAGAATGCTTATGATGGAGAAGAAATATCCTGCATAGGTAGCCAGTCTAAGAGGGACGACCGAATATCCCATGATATTGGAGTAAAGCTGTATCAGTTTTTTTAAAGTGTAACCGGATTGTCCGACTTCTCTTTCAAAATGTTCAATAGGAATGCAGCTGATATTGCGGGTTGTGCGTAAAAACAGTCCCTGAAGGTGAGTGTATGGACTCTGGTATTGAATAACATAGTCTCTCACAAACTTACGGATCACCCAGTAACTGGATGTTTTCATGTCTTTCGGTTTACCAATCAGTACTCTTACGGTCAAGTAATTTAAGAAACTTCCAAAATTCCGGAAGAGGGAATGCTTTTTCTGTGGATAATAACCGTATACAATATCATATCCTTTGTCAATCTCAGCCAGAAGATATTTCAGCTGAGACGGGTGAGTCTGCATATCGTCATCCATGGCGATCAGAAGTTCACCGGAAGCATAATTGAGACCGGCCATCACGGCATTGTGCTGACCGGCATTTTTGGCGAGGGAGATTACTTTTACATAAGAGTAATCCTCAGCCAGAGATTTTAATTCGTTAAGGGTAGCACCGTCATCGGGAGAGTAGTCATCGACGAGAATAAATTCATATTCATGGATGTCAAGCTTCTCCAGTTCCGCTGCGGTCATCTCTACCACTTTACGAATGGTTTTTGATGATTTATAGCATGGTATAATAATCGAATGTAACAAAATAAATCCTCCATCAGCCAGATTCTATCTGGTATAGAATTCTTTAATCTTCTGGCATACTGTCAATACTTTTTCCGGTTCCAGACCATAGTAAAGAGGAAGGCGGACCAGTCGCTCGCTTTCTTTTGTGGTGTAACGGTCTTCTCCGTGGAAACGACCATATTTCTGTCCGGCCGGTGCCCCATGAAGAGGAATGTAATGGAAAACGGAAGAAATCTCATTTTCTTTTAAGAATCGGATCAGAGCAGAGCGCTCTTCCAGATCTTTTGCTTTTATGTAGAACATATGAGCATTGTGTATACAGCCTTCCGGAACAACCGGGAGTTCGATGAGGCCTGCTTCTTTCAGTGGAGTCAGGTTCTCATAATAGAGATTCCAGGTTGCCATACGATTATCATAAATCTGATCGGCAATCTCCAGCTGAGCCCAGAGATAAGCAGCATTCATGTCGCTTGGAAGATAAGAAGATCCTGCTTCTACCCAGGTATATTTGTCAATTTCGCCACGGAAAAACTTGCTACGGTTGGTACCTTTCTCGCGGATGATCTCAGCCGCTTCTCTGTTCTTTGGATCCTTGATCAGAAGACAGCCGCCTTCTCCCATACTGTAGTTCTTTGTTTCGTGGAAACTGAAACAGCCATAATCGCCAATGCTGCCAAGCGCCTGTCCCTTGTAAGTGGACATGACACCCTGAGCGGCATCTTCAATGACCATCAGATTATGACGCTTTGCGATATCCATGATAGTGTCCATCTCGCAGGCAACGCCGGCATAATGAACCGGAACGATGGCCTTTGTTCGGTCGGTGATCGCAGCTTCGATCAGAGTCTCGTCAATGTTCAAAGTATCCGGGCGGATGTCCACAAAAACGGCTGTGGCACCACGGAGTACAAAAGCATCGGCAGTGGACACGAAAGTATAAGATGGCATGATTACTTCATCTCCTGGTTTGATATCTGCCAGAAGAGCTGCCATCTCAGTGGCATGGGTACATGAAGTGGTTAAGAGTGCCTTGGCTGTGCCTGTCTTTTTCTCAATCCATTCATTACAAAGGCGGGTGAACTGTCCGTCACCGCTGATCTTGTGATTTTGAATGGCCTGAGCCATGTACTCAGGTTCTTTTCCTGTATAAGGTGGAATATTAAAATTAATCATAATAAAACCTTCTTTTTGTGCTTAAATATTTTTTTCATTCAACTATTATAGCAAATTTCGATGGGATTGTACATATGAATCATCTAACGATTTCTTGACGGTAAAAAAAGATAAGGTTATAATGAATCAATAATTATTTTTTTAATTATAATATTATATTGATAAAATTGGTTATGAAAATGCATGATGACAGGAGGTATTTTATGAAAAAGAAAATAATGGGAATTATGATTCTCTTAGTTTGCCTTTGTCTGATAGTGCTGGGCAGAACAGCGTCCGCTGCCAGTGTATCGGTGGAGAAAATTGCTTATGTAGATACTGTGACAAAAAGTCTGGTGCTTAAATTCACAGAGTTTTCAGAAGATGGATATACATATACAGTGAAGAATATGACAACCGGTCAGCAACTGACCGGTTCGGTGGCGTCGAAAGTGACTTCTTTCAGCCTGCCATTGGGAGACAGCTATGTGGCAGATACAAAATATAAGCTTGTCCTGAAAGGAAAAAATAATGAAGAATTGACGGTATATTATTATACGGGAGATGCGGTAAGCGGACTTAATATGGTGAAAAATGCAGATGAATCTTTGAGGGTGTCCTGGAATCTGCAGAATGGAAGTCTATATCAGGGCTATTATGTTCAGCTGGCAGAAAATGCGGATTCTCCCCAGGCTAGCGTAGTTTCCAAAGCAGAAGCGGGGAATCAGACATCTAAAACCCTGACGGCAGATTTGCTGACCAGCCGCTCTTACCGTGTTTATGTGATTGGATATCGTAAAGTCGGCAAGAATCTCTGTTATGGACAGGGAATTGAAGGGACTTTTAATTACGCCAAAAAACCGGAAAAAGTACTCGGTGTGTCAGCTGTTCCGAACTCCAATCGTGCAAAGCTTTCCTGGCTGCCTGTTACGGGAGCCTCTTATTACAGAATATATAAAAGTACGAAATCTTCCGGAAAATATACCCTGGCAATGGATAAGGTGACCAAAACAAGTGCAACTGTGACAGGGCTTACCGGAGGAAAGAAGTATTATTTTAAAGTGGCTGCTGTCGGAGCAGCAGGCTCCAGAAAAGCCGTGGGCAAGAAATCTTCGGCGGTTTCCGCGTCTATTCCGGTTGTTGCCGGACAGGTAAAAAAAGTGAAACTGATGTTGGATTCGGATAATAAGCTGGCACTGACATGGAATCGATGTACCAACGCAACGGGATATCGTATTTATTATAAAAAAGCAGGCGAGACTTCTTATAAAAAGCTTGCCAATACGAAGAATAAGGTTTATACCCTGGATGCACTGGATTCAGGCACGAAATATTCACTGGTAGTATACGCTTATACTAAGGTGGGTTCCAAAAAATATCTGAGCAGTGAGCCATCCAGAACCATTACATTTACCCCTTCCAAATATATGAACAAACATTATAATAAACTTCTCGCCAACGGTGTGAGAACCATTGGATATGTTGGAAAGACAAAATGTATATACACGAAGAAAAAATATTCCAAAGAGGTAAAGACCGCCTTTGTGAACTATAAAGGATACTCCAGTTCTACACCATACCTCATCTGGATCAGCCACTATACACAGCAGGTTACGATTTTCGAAGGAACCCAGGGGAACTGGCATATGATTCGTACTTTCCTCTGCTCAACAGGAAAAGCAAGTACCCATTCTCCGATAGGAGTATCGAAAATAAGCTACAAAGAACCGGGATGGTTCTATGAGAATACAAAAGAGCTCTACGTGTCCCATTACTGGGGAAGAAACTCCTTCCACACTCGCCCGCTGTGGAACTCCGGTGCTGTCCAGGATCCAACCATCGGCAAACCGGCATCCCACGGATGCGTAAGATGTTACAACCGGGATGCGAAATATATCTACGACAACATACCAATCGGAACCACAGTGGTATCCTATTAAACTGAAGCGCAGCCCCCGGGTATAACGATAAAAGAAACCGTTTCATTACATTTGTATGACCATGCGCGGACTTCGGTCTGAAAAGTCTTCCGATTCCGGACACCTGCGTGTCCGTCTCTGAAAAGACTTTTCTAGCCCTCGTTCGCTGCAATGTCATATCGCCATGTAATGGAACGGTTTCTTTTTTTTCTGTATTATTTTGGACTGTGCAACATATAACAAGTTGTCTGCGATTCAGACTGATAGATACCGCACTTTATCATAAAAATATGGTTGCGATTCGATGCAATGCATGAATCTCTCTGTCATTGGGGAGTACTGTGTTAGTTCGGCATTCTTCTTTTTTTTATGATATTAAAAATGATAATCAGCACAAAGGCTGCCAGTCCGCCGCCGGTGATCAGGAAGGCCAGTTTCAGTCCCGGTAATTGATAGTGAAGGCGGATGCTGTGGGTTCCGGCCGTCAGATTTACCCCCATATATTGGTAATTTACCTGCTGGAGTTCCACTTCTTCGCCATCGACCCAGGCGGTCCATCCGCTCTGGTATGGAAGGGTGATGACAAGCATTTTGTCCTGGTCAACTGTGATGTTGCCAGTGACGGTATTTTTTTCTGTTTTTACATTTTCCAGTACATTTTCCTGCAAAGCTGCAACCCTGTCAGCATAAGTATCCATGCTCTGGGAGTAGATGGAAATATCATCGATTTTCAGTACTCCGTCTGAGAGGAATTTGAGTGTGCAGGTAGTAAGACCGTCTTCATGATAGCCCAGATTAAACAGGTATTCCTCCTGGCCGGTGGAGTAGGCATCCACACGGAATTTATAAAGATAATTCACGTCATCGGTTTTTACTTTGGTTTTCAGGAAATGCTCTGCGGCATCTTTTGGTGCCTCGATATCTCCTTTTAACGCCAGATAGGTCTCAGAGTTCGGTTCTCCCTTAAAAGTGAAAGTGATGGAGGAACCGGAACCGTCTACAGTGAGGGTATCTTTATCAAGGGTAACACCTTTAAGCTTCATGTCGGTGATTTCCAGAGAGTGTGCTGTCACAGGCAACTCCGCTGCAGAAGTAATACCGATATTGCTGTTATCCTTGACCGTATTCTCATCGACGATGGCGGTGAGCATGGTAAGCTCCTGCTTTTCGGCGGCAGAATATTGTTCGGCTTCTGCTTCACTCATCACGCTGGAATAGGTGTATCCCAGAGGAAGAGTATATTCATTCTCATAGATAGAATAGGTTCTTTTTTTCGCTTCTTTTTCATATACCTTCTGATATCCGTAAGGAATCGGCATCTTCACAGTGCTGTCCACACCCAGATAGCGGACGCTGGCAAGTTCATGCATGTAAGTACGGAAGTTGTAGCTGTATATACTTACAATATTCCAGTCGCAGTTTCCCATGGCACGGTTGTAATTGACAATACCGCCATTTAAAGTACTGGTAAATGTGGAGATGTCATTATAGCCGTAGATCAGACTGGAGGAACGTACATTTCCAAAGGTTTTCAGATTGGTGCTCCGGTAAAATTCCGTATCTTCTTCATCCCTGGTCACTTCATCCAGGTATTTGAGTGCGGTATTGGACATGCCGGACTTGGATTTGCCGAATTCCACATAGGTATCCAGATGGGAACCGGTATCTGATTTGGAAGTGATAAACAGGTTCGCATTGAGGATGATGGAAAAAATGGTCACGCCGAAAAGAGCTAATTTGCCGGCCCGTTTCGGAATGGAGAGATTCTCATAGTTAAGTACGAGAATGACCATCATCGTGAGCATCAGAAGACCGAAGACTCCGAATACTTTATCGGTGCGATATTTGGTTGAGAAAAAGATGATGCCGGCATATAATCCCACGATTCCCAGCATGATCTTGATTTCCTTTGCAGTCAATTTGGTCATGTGCTCCATATTTTCTGCCAGCACAAAAGCGACAATGAGAGCATAAATGTAGCACCAGCGATTATTGACACCGCTGAATCCGCTGAAGATAAAACCGAAGATCGGGAAAAAGCAAAACAGGGTAAAAAGAATGAAGATTGGTTTCAGTTCTTTTTTGTTCTTTCTGGTAAATAACAGAACGATTGCCAGTAATGCGATTGGGGCAAATCCCAGTTTCAGCCAGAGTCCCGGCGTGAAGGAATCGGAGATAAAAGAAATAAAGGAATCCGAAATCCATTCCGGCCGATAGAAAAGAGGCGTGGTTGTCAAAATGCTGGATAATTTGCTGCCGCCGCTTCGGCTGGATCCCATATAGCTTCCGAAGGAAGTAAATATGGAAATGATACCGATCGAAGCACCCAGAATATAGCTGCCGACAATGATCAGTCCGCGGGTGAAAAAGGTTTTAAAGTTACGATATTCTTTGGTACACAAAATTCTTGTTACAAAGTAAATACCCAGGGCAATGGTATTCATATACAGGAAATAGTAAGAGCACAGCAGGGACAGCGCTGATAGAATGGTAAGCAGATACCATTTTCTTTGGGCGATCAGACGTTCCATGGCAATCACCAGGACCGGCAGAAGAATCAGCGGTGTAAGGAACTGTCCATGTCTGGTTCCGGCATATAATGCATAACCGGAAAAGGTATAAATCATACTTGCCGTATAGGTGACATAAGCTGATTTCTTAAAAAATAATAGCAGCGCGGAGATGCTGGCTCCCGCCAGATAAAAACGCAGTATGATAGTCAGGCTGTAAACAGCTTCAATCTGAGATGGCTTGAAAAGCAGATAGAGCCAGTAGATCGGGTCGTAGCTGATGGCTACTGTGGAACCTAATCCGCTGGTAAAATCATACTGTGCAAAATCCAGATTGCCGTGAAGCAGATCTTGTAACATCGATGGAACATAGGACATGAAACGATATATTTTCGGAACGTACTGTCCCAGTCCGTCCACAGACCAGATCAGGGTTCTGTGGCTTTCCACGTAAGGAACAAAAATGAAGCAGGCAACGACGATAAATAAAATCGTGTATCCTATATAATATAGAAAAATCTCAAGCCGACGGCTGGTTTTTCTTTTTTCATTGATTGACTGACCAAAATGTACACATTTCTCCAATAATGCCACAGCAATATTTTCTAATCTGCTGTAAAGAGGCAGTAACAATCTGCTGACGATCAGGCAGAACCATACACAGCCGGAACCGATAAGAACCAGAGCAGTTGTTTTCTGTTTAAGAATCAGAAAAAGAATACTGAAAACCAGGAAACCGGCAGTTCCGAGTATCAGTTTTTTATCGGCAATCGTCTTGAATTTCTCTCGCCCAAATGCAATACCTGTAAAAAAGGCAGGTAAATAGAATGCAATCGGAATGCAGGCCAGACGGTCTCCTCCGATTAATACTCCAACAGGGGCGTAACCTAAGATTCCTTCCGGAATAAAAGTGCATAAAAAGCCGATCAGGCAGATGCCAATCAGGAGAATTGGTTTCTCCATACATTTTTCAATGGAATCCCAGAAAAATGCACAGATCAGGAAAAGGATACTCAGAGTCAGAAAGATGCTGCAGATATTTGGGATTCGCAGCATGGCAAGAAGATCCTTGATCGTGGCAAAAACAGCTCTGTGATTGAGCAGAACTTCGGTGGAAAAACCAATGAAATAAAAGCACAGAAGACAAAGCAGGGCTTTATGTAAGGTGTTTTTCCGGAAATCGGAATCCGGGATTTTTTCCATACCCATCAGGCAGCCAGCGGCAAAAATCATGCCGGGTGCACAGATTGCTTCCGCACCTTTGGAAAGCAGAGTCATAAATCCGAGTCCGGGAAGCAGATGTTTTAAGAAACAAACGCCGAAGAATTCCAGATAAAAGAGCAGAAATAACTCTCTGACCCATTTTTTCTGTTGGTTGATTTGTGTTGACATAGAATAATATCCTCCTTTTATGGATGCACCGGGATGGTGATAGTGTGATGGAATTAACGTTGAAACATGAGAACATAGTTCTCTTGTGACACATCGTAATCTGCTCCTTCGGTGGAGGCAAAAGTAGGGTCCATCATGGTCCAGTCAGTTCCGTTAAATTGAATAATATTGTCCACCCAGCCAATGGAATCAATGTAAGCGCTGATCCATGCGTGATAGATTCCGTCGGCATATCCGATATTCAGCTTGGCGGGAATCCGCTGGGTGCGCAGCATAGTACACATCAGAGCGGAGTAATCAAAACAGATGCCCTGTCCGGTCGCCTGTGTTTCATCGACATCCGGATAATAAGGGGAAGTGACATTTTTGGCTTTCTCGTAATCATAAGATGTATTTTCGATGACGTAATTATAAATCTGGCTGATTACCTCCAGATCTGAAGTACAGTCAGCGGCAAGAGAAGCTCCTTTGGTGATCGCTTCCGTGTCATCCTCAAAAAAAACAAATTGATTGGCATATAAAAATGGAAGAAACTCATTTTCCAGAGAGACATCAAACTCAGTACTTAAAACACTGCTGTAAATGTCGCCTTCCACATTTTCGTATACATCAATAAGGTAAGTGCCATCGCCGGATGAGAGTGGCATGGCCGTAAAGCTGTCTTTGTCACGAATGAAATAAAGGTAGGTTGTCCCATCGGGGCCGGTAAGCTGAATGTTGACTTTTTCGGCATCTCCATGATAAGCGGCCATGATATAACCACGGGAAGTATTGGAAATATCGATAGTGATAACGGAATCCTCAATAGTCTTTGTTCCATCTGCTGTCGGAATAAGGACGACAGGAGTGTTATCCCGTTTGGCTGTTTCGGTGCCGGATGATTCCCCGGACGAGGAACACCCTCCAAGACAAAATAGGAGAAACAGGAAAACAGATAACAGGAAAAAGCTTTTTAGGGAGAATCCGGGTAAATGCATAGAAAAGCCGGATTCTTTTTTCGTTAAAAACATACATAATATCCTTTTATAAATCTTTTATCTCAGAATACATTGTAATCGAAAGGCTGGCTTTTTGCAAGACTTGTGAAATGAGATTGGTAGTGAATTAGAGGAGATATAAAAATATTACAAAAAGTGTTGATAGCTAGAAAAGCATAGAATAAAGTAATGACATAAAGACTTGCGAGTATATAGAAAGTTAACCTGAATACGAATGAATAATTGATACAGGAGGGATGATATGAAAAAGTCATTACGTAACTATATTGCGGTCGGCTGTGTTGCCTTGGCAGTTTGTACAGCAGCAGGATATGGATTGTTATCCGATACTTCCCTGAGTGGGAAGGCGGAAGTGACGGAGGTAGCATCTGCAGGAACACAAGATGGATATTATAATGCGGATGAGGATGACTGGGTCGATACCATCGAGGATTCCATTGAAGTGGAAGGAGATGAGATCCTGATTTCTGAGGAAGAGGTTCCTCTGGGTCCAGGAGGAGATACGAAGACCACCACAACATCTTCTTCAAAGAAATCTGTTAAGAAGAAAAAACAGAAAAAAGAAGCGAAAAAATCTAAGGTTGTCACCAAGAAGAAAACAAAGAGAGTAACTTCTTCTCAGGTGACGCCACAAGCGTCTGTAGTAACAGAGACAACAACTGTCACTACCCAGAAGAAGAAATATACCAAAGGTTCAAAAATTTTAAAAATTACAACCATCATTAATACAACGGTAAAGACATCCACCACACCGATCGAACAGGGAGAGGTGGATATCATGTATGCGGCGAAGAAAGCAGACTCCAAACTTCTTAAACGGTTCAAGGATCAGGGATATAAATATGTGATTGATACAGGATGTGCCAGCACAGGATTATTCAGTTCCAGAAATCGTCAGATTACATTACGTTATCAGAGCGATGTGGTTTATCACGAACTGGGACATTATCTGGCATATACGATAGGAAGACAGGATATCACCGAAGAATTCCAATCTATTTATAATGAAGAAAAAGAGAACTACACAGGAGGTAATAAACTTTATGTGACACAGAATGCCAGCGAGTATTTTGCGGAATCTTACCGGGATTATGTCACAAGAAGCACAGAACTTAAGACAAAGCGTCCGAAGACCTACGCATATCTGACCAGAGTATTAAATATGCTGTAACCGAAACGCATAAAATTCCTTCATTTACAGATACTATTTCCAGAAACGGAAAGTTTAGCGAAAAGATACAGTAAATGGAGGAATTTTATATATGAAAGCAACAGGAATCGTTCGTAGAATTGATGACCTGGGGAGGATTGTCATTCCAAAAGAAATCAGAAAAACATTGAAAGTGAAGGAGGGAATGCCCTTGGAGATCTTTACCGATCAGGAAGGTGGTATCATATTAAAAAAATATCTGCCTTTTTCTGAATTTTCGAATGTTGCAAAAGAATATGCAGAATGTATGGTTCAGCAGACCGGACTTACTGTCCTCGTTACGGATCGGGAAAAAGTAATTGCGGTTGCAGGGGGAGCAAAGGCACTGGTTGGAGAAAATATCAGCAGAAAACTGGAGAGAATCCTTGATGATAGAGATGAACAGCTGCCATCTTCTGAACGAAATCGTTATATCCCTGTTGTGGATGGGATGATGGAAAGAGAAGAAGAGCAGGTATTTTCCGTGATAAGAAGTGGTGGAGAGATTGTCGGGGCTGTTTTTTTGCAATCAAAAGACGGACGTAAAAAAATGGGAGAACTGGAGAAGAAAATAACGGCAATTGCCGCCCAGTTTCTTGGAAAACAGGTGAATATATAAAGAATGGGCTGTCGCATTGCTGTGACAGCCCATTTTCTTAAAGGTATTTAAATAATTCTTTGGCTTCGTCCTTTTTGGCGGTATCCTTCACATCGAGAATCTCGGCCTTGACGCTCTTATTACCAAATTGAATCTCCAGAATGTCGCCGCTCTTTACATTAAGGCTGGCTTTTGCAATCTTGCCGTTTACGAGAACCCGGCCGGCATCGCAGGCTTCATTGGCGACGGTGCGTCGCTTGATCAGACGGGAAACCTTTAAAAACTTATCAAGTCTCATTGGGATCTCCTCCCGGAAAATTAGTTATTTACTTTCTCCTTTAAAGACTTCATAGCTTTGAATTTCGGTGATTTGGAAGCCGGGATTGTGATGGTTTCTTTTGTTCTAGGGTTGATTCCTTCGCGCTGTGCACGTTCTGCAACTTCAAAAGTACCAAATCCAGCTAACTGAACTTTTTCTCCTTTGCTCAGTTCATCGCCTACTACTTCAATGAATGCCTTTAAAGCGTTATCAGCATCTTTTTTTGTTAATTTTGTTTTTTCTGCAATTGCTGCAACTAATTCTGTTTTATTCATAATAAACTCCTCCTGATACTCATGTTTAAAATCTTGTAAAAACCGCATAAATAGTAGTTACTTCCATAGTTATAACGGTTTCCTGTACATTTGTCAAGCTGTTTTCCGTCGAGGAGATAGATAGTTCATAAATCAGCGTCTTTTTTGGTGACTCTTTTCATATATATAGGGAAAGAGTGATGGAAGAAGGAGCGGTGAAGAACGTGGAAGATCGAATTATGAAGAATCATAAGATTTCATTATTTAACCGCAATAATGGGATTATCAATGGGGTTCGGGATGTGATTTCCTTTGATCTCAATGAAATTATTCTGGATACGGAACAGGGAATACTGGTGATTCATGGAGAGGATCTTCATGTAACCAAATTAACCGTGGAAAAGGGAGAGGTGGAACTGGAAGGCATCATAGACAGTCTGATCTACTCGGATAATGGTTCGGGAAAAGGAGAGCGGGGAGGAATCATGAGGAGGTTGTTCCGATAAGATGGCAGAAATTATTATGCAGCAGACAAGGTTGTTTTTGATTAGTTTTGGCTATGGAGTGATTCTCGGAATCTGGTATGATATTTTTCGTGCCCTTCGGAAAAGCGTGGAACACAGAAATAAAGCGGTACATATGGAAGATATTTTGTTCTGCTTCAGTGGAGCAGCGGGATTGTTCTTGTTATTTCAGATTTGTAATCAGGGAAGAATCCGATTTTATGTATTATTAGGTATGGAAGCGGGGCTGATTTTATATTTTTTTCTGCTCAGCCCATTGCTTTGTAAGGTTTTGTGCTTTATTGTCAGGAAATTGCTGGGATGTTTTCGGCTTGTCGGAAAAGGGATAAGCTGCCCGGTAAAATTAATTGTGAATTCTTTTTCAAAATCATTGAAAAAAACAATGAGAACCGTTAGAATAATAAAAAGTAAAAAATAACAGGTGAGAAAATGAAAAAGAAAAGAAAAAACAGCAAACAATTTAATCGCAAATTTAAAAAAAGATTTTTCACCAGGAAGTCTGTCACCGTTTTGCTGGCGGCTGTGATTGTGATGATCGCAGTGGGATTTGGATGTAATCAACAGAGAAAAAAGGCGGCGGCATATCAGAATACCATTGACGAACTTAATGAGGAGATTAAGGATCTGGAAGATGGTAATCAGAATCTGGAAGAGGAAAAAGATAATATAGATACCGACGAATTTAAAGAAAAGATGGCGAGAGAACGTTTGGGTATGATTGGAAAAGATGAATATTCTCTGGAAGAATCAGACGGGCAGTCGGAACCTGCTCCAGAAGAAGGAACTTCTGAAGAGCAAAAAGAAGAGCCGGATAGTGATACTGAAAGTACAAAAACAAAATCAGCAGCCGAAGATGATGAAAATAATTAAAATAATAGTTGACAGAGCTGGATTTTTGTGGTATTATATTGCGTGTTGAGTGTGGCGGGATAGCTCAGTTGGCTAGAGCACACGGTTCATACCCGTGGTGTCGCTGGTTCGAATCCAGTTCCCGCTATTCTTTTTTATGAGGGTCCGCGAGGCCCTTTTTTTTATGTGATAGGAAATTGCTCACTACCTATAGAGGTGGGAGTCTTATCCTACTGAGAGAAAAATAATCTGCCCGATGACATCATTTGACACAGGAATCCCTTTCCCCTCTCTATAATAAGATGAGAGTTGATGTGGAGGTGAATGATGATGCAGAGAGAGATGATAGAACGTCTGGAATCATTTGAGAATTCCATAAAAGAGCTGCTGCGTCTTTCAGAACAAATACCGGAGAGAACAGATATCCTTTTTCCAAAGGGAATGACATATATTTATACAACTCTGACGGAGGATATTTGCCGTAAATGTCCCAAATTCAGAGATTGTTTTGGAGAATATCAGAAGAAAACCATGGATGAGATTGCTTCTGTTATGAGGCAGGCCTGCCAGAAAGGGTTTGTGGAAGGACAGATGGCCTCCGGGGATTTCCGAAAAAAATGTATTTATTTTCAGGCGTTGATGGAGGAAATGTCCTGGCTGTTTCGGATGTTGTATCAGGATTATTATTGGGAAAAACAACTGACAGAAATTCGAACAGTGATGAGGAGACAGATGGCTTCCCAGTATATTCTGATGAAAGAATGCCGCAGGCTGCTGACTGAGGGAAAGCTCATCTCCGGAGGGAAAAAGCGGAGGCTTAGAGTCGCCTTATTCAGGCAGGGGATTCATTTTCTGAAAGGGTGGGAATGGAAGGATGATAATGGGCTTTGGAACATTACTCTGCTCGTGAAGCCTCTTCCTGGTCCGAAGAAGACAGAACATATTACACAATGTCTTGGTGAGATTTATCAGAAAACGATTCGCTGTACACAGTCGGAGCTCTGGTTGCGTACCGGAAATAACCGTCTGACTTTTGTGGAAGAGGGGAATTTTCAGGTGTTGTTTGGCAGGATGAACTGTAATAAAGAAGGAGAAAATGTTTGCGGAGATAATTTCTCCTTTATCAATTATAATAAAAAACGGGCTGTCATGCTATTGTCTGACGGAATGGGCGTGGGAGAGCGGGCCTGTGAAGAAAGCCGAAAGCTGATCGAATCCTTTGAGTCCATGCTGGAAGCCGGAGTTTGTGAGGAATATGCGTTGGAGATTCTGCACGATGTACTTTTAATGCAAAGTCATTCGGAATATGCCACCCTGGATATCGGAGTGATTTCTCTGAAAACCGGAATGTTAAAGATGATGAAGGCAGGAGGGACTGCCACTTTTATATGCCATGGCAATACAATTGAGAGAATTTGTCCGGAAACACTGCCTCCGGGCTGTCTGGTGCAGCAACAGTTTGAATTAAAATATAAAAAATTGTATCATGGAGATAAGGTAATTATGGTTTCTGATGGTATGCTGGATTTTGAGACCATGCCGGAGATTCCTTTTACCATGGAGCAGATTTTGGCACAGATACAGACGAATAACGCCCAGCTTTTTGCAAAAAAGCTGATGGAGGCCCTGCCGGAGATCGGTGCACATGATGATGACAGAACCGTGCTGGTGGCCTCTATCTGGGAGAAGGGACAAACCAATGTGGGATAACATTAGAAAATATGTGGAAGAAAATCACATGATAGAAGAGGGAGATTCCGTTTTGATCGGAGTTTCCGGAGGTGCAGATTCCGTCTGTCTGCTTCGGTATTTTCTGTCAATTCGGAAAAAAATGAAGCTAGCTGTTTTTGCGGTACATGTGAATCATTTGCTGCGGGAAGAGGAAGCGGAGCGGGATCAGCGTTTTACGGAAGAATTATGTGAAAAATGGTCAGTTCCGCTGAAGATTTTTCGGAAAAATATCAAGGAGGAGAGCAAGCGGATGCGGTGCTCTCTGGAAGAAGCAGGACGAATGATACGATATGAGTGTTTTAAAGAAGCTGCCGGGGATTGGCATTGCAATAAAATTGCAGTGGCTCATCACAGGAATGATCTGGCAGAAACCATGGTGTTTCGTATGACTCGGGGAACGGGGATCACCGGGCTGT
This sequence comes from Lachnospiraceae bacterium, assembly GCA_028721415.1. GTDB lineage: Bacteria > Bacillota > Clostridia > Lachnospirales > Lachnospiraceae > Anaerobutyricum. The sequence goes on from JAQYIU010000049.1 coordinate 19,543, forward strand.
CCGGCATTGCTCCGGTAAATGGCAGTATTATCCGACCTTTTTTAGGCGTGGATAAATCGGAGATTCTGGAAATATTGGAAAAGCTGGGACAAAACTATGTGGAAGACAGTACGAACCAGCAGGAAATGTACAGCAGAAATTGTATTCGTCACCGAATCCTGCCCGAAATGCAGAACCTGAATATGCAGGCGGTGGCTCATCTCGGTCAGCTTTCCAATCAGATCCGTGAATTCAATGATTATCTGGAACCGATTTTTATGCAGCTATTTGAAGATAACATTATTTGTCGGGAAAGAAGCTGTATTTTCCCGGAAGAAAAGTTTCAGGGGCTTAAATCTCTGGAGAAGAAGGAAATGTTTCGAAGAATGCTGTTTCTCATGGCCGGACAGCGGAAAGATATCGCATCGGTTCATGTGGAAGAGCTCATGGAGCTGATGGAGAAACGGCCGGGAAAAAGAATTTCCCTGCCTTATGAACTGATTGCAGAGCGGACCCCGGAAGGCGTACTTGTGACAAATGCTAAGGATTTTTATTCCAGACCAGAGGCGGAACCACAATCGGTGGAAGATACTGATATTTTTGTGGATAAACAGGCTCTGGAACAGACAGGACAGTGGATTACTTCGCTGGAAAGGGGAAGAAAGATGATGTTTCATCTGAAAGAGATGGGACACTGTAAAATCATAAAAAGTGATTGTGTGAAATACTTTGATTATGATACAATAAAAAGTAAGCTTTGTTTAAGGACAAGACAACCTGGCGATTATTTTATTATGGATCAGGAAGGACGTCATAAATCTCTGAAACGGTATTTTATTGATGAAAAAATCCCGGCAAAAATGAGAGATCAGATTCTTCTTCTTACTGAGGGGGCTCATGTTCTCTGGATAACCGGAGGGAGGATCAGTGAAGCATATAAAGTTGGAGCAAAGACAAAGCGGATACTTATGGTTCAGATGACAGGAATACCGGAGGAGAAATGAACCCGGTTTGGGGGCATTTTGAGGCCGGGCATATTAATAACAAAACGGAGGAAGGAATATGTCAGATAAAATTAACGTGCTGATACCGGAAGAAACGGTAGATGCAAAAATCAAAGAACTTGGTGAGAAGATCAGTGAAGATTATAAAGGAAAAGAAGTTCACCTGATTTGTATTTTAAAGGGAGGCGTCTTTTTTGCCTGTGAGCTGGCAAAGAGAATTACTGTTCCGGTCTCTCTGGATTTCATGCAGGTTTCCAGCTATGGAAATGCCACGACCAGTTCAGGAATCGTACGTATCAAAAAGGATCTGGATGATTCCATGGAAGGAAAGGAAGTACTTATCGTGGAAGATATCATTGATTCCGGTCGTACGCTTCATTATCTGATTCCTGTATTAAAACAGCGTAATCCTGCCAGCATCCGCCTCTGTGCTCTTTTGAGTAAACCAGACCGCAGAGAAGCCGAAGTGAATATTGATTATCTGGGATTTGAAATTCCGGATGAATTTGTGGTTGGCTATGGATTGGATTATGCCCAGAAATACAGAAATCTTCCGTTTATCGGCGTAGTGGAACCAGAAGAAGATAATGGGGAAGCACAGTCCGAAGGGAAAGGAGAAACCATTGAATAATAGCTATAAAAACTTTTTCATCTTTTTTGTGATTCTGATGCTTGCGTATTCTTTTGGCAGTTTTTTTGCCCAGAGAAATGTGGCTTCAAGACAGGAAGAGGAGTATACCTATCAGAAGTTTGAGGAGGATTTGAACGAAAATGAGGTCAAATCCATTGAAGTGTCTCAGAATGAGGAAGTGCCGACCGGTCAGATAACGGTACATTTCAATGATGGGGATAAAGAATCTTTCTATGTGACTGATGTTAATGAGGTGATTCAGGAAGCAAAGACACAGCAGATTGCATACACCGTGGATAATATAAACCGGACCGGCGGTATTCTCACCGGGGTTCTGCCATATTGTATCGTGCTTTTGATTATTATGGGATTCATGTTTGTCATGATGAATCGCGCCGGAGGCGGTGGCGGTGGCAACAAGATGATGAATTTTGGAAAAAGCCGTGCTAGAATGCAGGATCCTAATGTAAAGAAAGTCCGTTTTGATCAGGTTGCCGGTCTCCATGAAGAGAAAGAAGAACTGAAGGAGATTGTGGATTTCCTGAAAAATCCTGCGAAATTTATTGAAGTGGGAGCGAGAATTCCCAAGGGAGTTCTGTTAGTGGGACCTCCGGGTACCGGTAAAACTTTGTTGGCAAAGGCCGTGGCTGGTGAGGCAAATGTGCCGTTTTTCAGTATATCCGGCTCGGATTTTGTGGAAATGTTTGTCGGTGTTGGTGCTTCCCGTGTAAGAGATTTATTTGAAGAAGCAAAGAAAAATTCGCCATGTATCATCTTTATCGATGAGATTGATGCTGTGGCAAGAAGAAGGGGAACCGGTCTCGGCGGCGGTCATGATGAGAGAGAGCAGACCCTCAATCAGCTGCTGGTTGAGATGGATGGTTTTGGTGTCAATGAAGGAATTATCGTGATGGCAGCCACAAACCGTGTGGATATTCTGGATCCTGCTATCCTGCGACCGGGTAGATTCGACCGTAAGGTTGCCGTGGGAAGTCCTGATGTGAAGGGCAGAGAGGAGATTCTTCGTGTCCATGTTCAGGGCAAACCGCTGGCAGAAGATGTGGATCTTCATCAGATTGCCAGAACGACTCCGGGATTTTCCGGTGCAGACCTGGAGAATCTCATGAATGAAGCAGCCATTCTTGCAGCGAGAAACGACAGTCGTTTTATCCGCATGGAAGATGTGCAAAAAGCATTTATTAAGGTGGGGATCGGAACGGAGAAAAAGAGCCGTCTGGTACCGGAGATGGAACGGAAAATCACTGCGTATCATGAATCCGGTCATGCTATTTTATTCCATGTTCTTCCGGATGTGGGACCGGTCTATACGGTATCCATTATTCCGACCGGAGTGGGAGCAGCCGGCTACACCATGCCATTGCCGGAAAATGATAACGTGTTCAATACCAAAGGCAGAATGCTTCAGGACATCAAGGTCGGTATGGGTGGCAGAATTGCCGAAGAACTTATTTTTGACGATATCACCACTGGAGCATCCCAGGATATCAAGAGTGTGACTAACACAGCAAGAGCGATGATCACCAAATACGGTATGTCAGAGGATCTTGGCTTTATTAATTATGAAGTGGATACCGACGAAGTATTTCTGGGAAGAGATCTGGGTCACTCAAAACAGTACAGTGAAGAAGTGGCAAACAAAATTGATAAAGAAGTCAAAAAGATTGTGGATGATTGTTATGCGGATGCAAAACGGATCATTGAAGAGCATATGGATGTCCTTCATGCCTGTGCGGCACTCCTTCTGGAAAAAGAAAGAATCAATCGGGAAGAATTTGAAGCACTTTTTGATAAAGAATAGTGAAATGCTGGGATATAATAGGACAAATTGACAGTTTGAATTTTTCTTGACTACATCCTGCACAAAAATTTTTTTTAAAAATGTTGTTTTTTATGCACACTTCAGCAAAGGGAGGTGCTATTATAATAGCGTAACCCCCCCAATACATTATATAGTTTTTGCTACACCCAATAAGTAACAAAAATACCTTCTCCAAAAAAGGATGGCGCTCGGATTTGCCATCCTTTTTTTTGATAGCATTGTCGCGATAAATGAAGCGCAGCCCAAGGCACAACAATGCGGAAACCGTTCCCGCTTTCTTTTGTCGGTGAAGCTGTGCTTCCCTATCAGGGTGACGAAGTCATCAATTGAAAAATGCAGATATTATCTTGGCTTTTTTTGAAATAAATAAACAGAATATTCTGACAATTACGAGGAAAGAAAAATATTATCCGTGAAAAAAATGTTTTTCGGGAGGAAATCTAATATCGAAACAGAAAAAGTTGTGATTTTTTACATATAAAATGTGTTTTCTTGGTATTTCGATAAAATTTGATGCTAAAAATGCATAAAAAATATTTGAAAAATTATTTAAAGTTTATGCACACTTTAGCACGAGACAGTGCTATTATAATAGCGTAACCCCCCCAATACATTATAAATTTTTGTTGCGAAAAGTAACAAAAGTACCTTCTCCAAAGAGAGCAGCATTCGGGGCTGCTCTCGAACATTAAATACATGTATAAAGCCAAAAAAACAGGCGGTCGATTCGACCGCCTGTTT
>JAQYIU010000050.1 GCA_028721415.1 Lachnospiraceae bacterium
ATGCTGTCTAAAACGAAGAAAGTTATTACAACTCCTCCTCCCGTGCTTTGTAGTGTAGCTTCTCGCAAACTATTTTACAGCACAGCGTAGCGAGTTGGAACACTTTCATTACTATTTGTGCCGCCAGCCGAAGGCGGCGGAATGGAGATTAAAATGAATAAATATTTGTATTATAGAAAAAAGTATGGTCATATAATTATATGTATGTTATTATCAATAACAATATTTTTGTGTAGCACAATTAAAGCATTTGCTACAGTTGGAGGTGAAAATGCACAGTCAGATAATGATTCAACGAAAGAAGTAATATATGATGGTGGTGACACAAAAATTATATATTATGAAGATGAGAAAAGAAATAAAATTTTTCTCCAGTATGTTAATGGTGTATTAGATCAAAAGAACACTATTCTTAATGATTGTAATGACATTATTAGAAGAGAAGTATATACGGCAGGAGATACTGTAAGAGAACATTCCGTTCAAATGGATTATATACATATAAATGATTTTATTGAAACAGTAAATATAGATGAGAATACAAATATTTCACCGTTGGCAACATTAGGAACCATAAAATATAGTTCAACATCTACTGGTTCGAATAAAAAAACATATTATGGAATAAAGTGTACATATACGTCCACGGTTGGTAATGGTACTTACACAATAAAATCATTTGCGGGAAAAGTTGTAGATCTAGTAACTTTACTAGTAGGTGCAATAAGTTTACCAAAGTCATTAGCAGGAACGTTTGTTAAAAGGGTCTGTGTGGCAGCAGGTATTACAATTACTGGAGGAATAATTAAAAGTAAATTATCTACAACTGTAGCATGTAAAACAACAAAATATAAGTGGAAGCTGGTTGATACGACCAAAACCAGCCATAATAAAAATGTATATGGCTACAAATATGTTGTAACAGATAGCAAGTATCATACAGGTGAGACTTATTATAGTGGATATAAAATCAGTGATTGGAAAAAAAGAAGTCTTGCAGTTAATTTACATCATGAAATGTTTTCATACAGTACATTTACAGTAGAAGGTTGGAGTTAATAATAATGAAATGTGGATATTGTAAAAAAGAAATGTTAGAAGGGTATATTACAACACCTTCAATAGAATGGCACCCGAAGTATGGAAAAAACAAACTATTTTATAAAGGAGAGAAAAAGGACGGTTTCAGGCTTGGGAAATTTAGTTGTTTAAACCAAAAGGAACAACTTGCTTGGTATTGTCCCCATTGTGATTGTATTGTGATTGACTGTAAAGAATTATAGATTGATGAGCTAATGTATAAAGAGCCGCCAAGTAGCGGCTCTTTCATGGTGCGCCTTGCGGCGCACGTTTCTAATGGATGAAAGTCCCTAATCCGCCCTAGTAGTGGGAAGGATATAGCCAAAACCAAGGGTGTCCATCGTGAGGTGGAATCTGAAGGAAGGTGGAGGCAAATCTCTGGTCTGACGAACAGAAATCACATCAGGCTATAGTTAAGGATAAGGTTGCCATACAAACTGAAGTCCAATAACTACTCGGAATTAGCTATAGTAAATGTGGCAGATAGATGGAGAGAAAGAAACGTGTGGTACCAAGGGCAATGTCACTAAGTTAAGATAAGTAAAAAGACTTCTATACTATATCAACATAGTATAGAGGTCTTTTTTTCAACATTTTTTAATAAAACAGTTGACAGCTATTCAAAAATAGTAAACGCATCATAGCATGTACCTTGACATATAATGGGCTGCTTTTGCAGCCCGAATTGAATATTACGGTGCGGCGGAGCCGCCAGTCCGGAGTGGCGAGAGCCACCTGTCCGGACTAACGGAGCCACTTCATTTCCTTACTTAGCTTGTGTCGGATCCAGACCATAGACTTCCCTCATTGAGAGGTCTTTTGTTGGATCAATGCTTTCGATGTCGATTTTGTATGAATCATAAGAAATACGATCCATAATGGCATCTGCAAGTGTACTTTCACCACTGCAGATTTGTTGATACCATTCACTTTCACGAAACTGTGAGCAAAAAATAGTAGAAGATTTTTTTCGTCTTTTATGTAAGGAAAGGCAAATATAAGCCCAACCCAGTTCGAAGAGTAGAAATACCCAAGGAAACAAAAGACGAGTTTCGAAAGCTGGGAGTTCCTACTGTTGTCGATAGAGTAATTCAACAGGCAATAGCACAGGAACTAACGCCAATCTTTGAGGAGCAATTCTCGGAGAATAGTTTTGGTTTTAGACCGAAAAGAGGAGCACACGATGCCCTTAGACAATGCCAAAAGAATGTAAATGATGGCTACTGGAGAATGGCAAAGGTACTGAACCAAATCTTTTCGAATAAAATAATAGCCAAGCTTGGATACACATCCATGCTTGACTATTATCTAACAGTTTGTGAAAACTAGAGAACCGCCGTGTACCGAACGGTACGCACGGTGGTGTGAGAGGTCGGCTAATCAACTAATGATTAGCCTCCTACTCGATTTGTGTGCTTGCCTCAAACTTCAAGTATCCTTTATGTTCTAAGTTTATATTTTAATCATATTACTTTTGGGACATGGACGTTCCTTTTAAACATTATTTTTATTTTGATACAGATTTTGTTTTTAAAAAAAGAGTTTCAGCCTGTACAATATTTACAGATTCTGGATATTATTGTTTCTGCTATTTCTGTCGGTAAATGCGTGAATATTATTAGTAAATATATCCATTTTCTTTTCTGTCTTCAGGAAGAAATGAGAGGGGAAAAATCTGGAGTACTTTGACGCAGACTGAAATAGGAGTTTAGAAAGATGTTCCAGAAATAGAACGTGAAATGTTCGATTTTCAGAACGATGTTCCAGAAATAGAACGTGAAATGTTCGATTTTCAGAACGATGTTCCGGAAATGGAACGTGAGATGTTCGATTTTTAGAACGATGTCTCAGGTCTGGAACAAGAAATGTTCGATTTTTAGGCAATGTCCCGGAAATGGAACATAGGATGTCCCACTTTTGGAACCTATGTCCCATTTCTGGGACAATTCCGGTATCCCACATCCGGGAAATCTGCCCATATTGTGGATAAAAAAGCCGTCAGGCTTTTTGCAAGATACGCATTTTGTATATACAAAATACTTTCTTGTTAGGGGGAAAACCCCCTAAAACCCATCATCAAGCTGCAAACCATCTAGGATTTCCAGAATGGTTCGCAGAGATTCCAGAACAGTAATATCGAGTTCATCTGTATAATGTATGTTATATAGATGCTCGACAATGAGGCCTATCTGGAAACGGATTTCATCAAAAGTTTTGATATTTCCAAAAGTGATAATTGATTGATATAAGCAGCTTTGTATAAAATAATCCTGTTTTTTAAGACCGCTAAGTTTGATTCGTTCATCTAATATTTCTTTTTCTTCCGGAGACATTCTGAAGTTTACGATGACATTTCTTTTGCGGTTTTTTTCATTTCGTGTTTTTGGTTTTGTATTTGCGATTAATGATGATCGTTTGAATATTTCGTTCATTTTTTCCCTTTCTGCTTTATAAATGCTCATGATAATCCTGGTTTAATTTTTCTGCCAGCTCTTTTTGTTTGGATGGATATAGGTGAGCGTAGTTGTATGTAACAGCAATTCCTTCATGTCCGAGTCTGTCTGCAATTTCTACAGGAGAAAAACCTAACTCGATTAAATGTGCTACATGAGAATGTCTCAGATCATGTACACGAATTCTTTTAACGCCGCTTTCTTTACAACCACGATCCATTTCATGGTGAAGATAACTTTTGGAGACAGGAAAAAGGCGAGTATCTTCTGAGCAACCATAAATCATAGCAAAGTAGTCTTCCAATTCCCGGGAGAGGAAATCTGGTAAATCAATGGTTCGATTACTTTTCTCACTTTTGGGAGAGGTGATATAGTCTTTGCCTTTAAGTCGCTGATATGATTTATTAACAGTCAGTGTTTTTTTCTCAAGATCAATGTCTTTTCTGGTCAATGCAAGCAACTCACCTTCTCGGATACCACACCAGTATAAAATTTGAAATGCATAAAATGAAATCGGCTTTTTTTTCATTGCTTCAGAGAAAATTAAATACTCCTCCATAGTCCAAAATAACATTTCCTTTGCCTTTGCTTTTCCCATTTTTCCGGCTGTGACGGATGGATTGCATTTCAAATTATAATATTTGACGGCATGATTAAAAATTGCCGACAATTGATTCTGGACAGTTCTGAGATAGGTTTGTGAGTAGGGATGATTATGTTCATCCCTGATTTGTAAAAGAGTGTTTTGCCATTGAATAATGTCTGTTGCGGTGATTTCCTGGAGGGATTTATTTTGAAAATATGGTAAAATTTTAGTTTGGATGATATTTTCTTTTGTCAAATAAGTATTGTATTTTAGTCGTGGTTTTTTATCTTCCAAATAAATATGAACAAAATTTTCAAAGCTCATATTAACATCACGGGATTTTGACTGGAGAAAAGTCCTTTCGTATACCAGAGCATCTTTTTTTAATTTAAATCCTCGTTTGGTATGAACTTTTCTGTTTCCCTGCCAGTCGATATAACGAATATAAACTGACCAGGTTCCCCGTTGTTTGTCTTTACTTACAGACATTATTGCACCTCCATTCTTCTGTGAGATAATAATTGCTCCAGATTCTGCATTTCCAGAGAGGAATAGGTCCTCTGGTCGAAATTATGAAATACATTTTTGGGAGGCAATAGAGTTTTTTGAGAATATTCCGTACACCATTGAGAAATCGTTGCTTTATTCATACAGCCTTTATAGTGTTTGGTCTGAATTTTATTAATCTGATAATCAACCATATCTTTCCCAAAAAGAAGTACCAATTCGTTGTAATCTTCGGGAGAAAGAGACTCACTCTGATGAAGAATAGATTTCTGTTTATTAGATTGTTTATTATTAAATTGTGTCGGATTTTTCGATGACCGTTTAACCGGTGCCGGTTTAACCGATGGCGGATTTTCCGACGACGGTAAAAGCGCTCTTTTATCACTGACTTCTATAATGCTGTGTGTAAAATGTCCGTTGGAATCTTTTTCCTGAAATCTTTTAAGATATCCGGCCTCCTCTAGTCTGCGAAGGCTTTCTCTAATGGAATCTTTTCCGTCTGGTAAAATAGAAGATAACCCTGCTATTGAAAAATTCCAATTGGGTGGAAGGGACATTATAGTTGTCAATAGACCTCTATCAATCAGCTTTAATTCTCGGTCATGGAAAACGGTCATGTTTACAATGACGAATTGTCCCTGTGTATTATTTCTTAGTATCACCAAATGTGTTTCCTCCTTGTTATTGATAGAAATCTATGGTATGGTTATCTGGGAATAGGCGTACCATAGATTTTGGTTTGTCTGAGGCTCTTCCTTGGCAGAGGAAGGGCCTTTCCTTTTTACATATTTCGTTGCATTCCATAGCAATTTTCCTCATAAAACTTTCTGTTTGCTTTTCCTGACAGCACAATAAGATTTGGATTGATTTTTAACATTTTTTCATTGAGCTGTTTTATCATCTTATATCCTTGTGCTTTCGAGACGCCCCAGTCTTCACAGATATCGTTGACGGTTACATACATTTTTTTGCTCATAATTTCCACCTCCTATATTATTTACAAGTACATTTATGTACTTGTTTGTATTATAATATAAGAACAACATTATATCAAGTACAAAAATGTACTTATTTATATTTTGCGAAAAAGATTTTCTTTTATTTCTCTTTGTTCTCCGTTATAATGTTAAATGAAAGGGTGATACGATGAGAATAGGAGATAGAATTCGCCAGATTCGTATGTTAAAGGGGCTGACTCAAGCCGAATTAGGGGAAAAGATACATTTAAAAGGAGATAGGATTCGACAATATGAAAATAGTGTTCGGACCCCAAAAGCTGATAAAATAGCTGAGATTGCTGCAGCATTGGATGTGGATGTTTCTGTTTTTTCAGACTTGGATATTTCCAGTGACGAGAAAATCATGCAGATTTTCTTTGAATTGGAAGAAAAACTGGGATTACATTTGAAAAAAGAGGAACATTCTTTTTCTTTCTGCTTTGAAGATGATGGAAAGTTGTCAGATTCTTTAAGAAATTATCTGGATATGTGGTTTGAGAAAAGTGAAAAAGATACTCCTGAATTAACAGATTCTCAATATGAAGTGGAGAGGAAAAAGAAGGATTATACTTTATGGAAACTCCGTTTCCCTTCATTGATTCAGGGAGAAAATTCTCAGGAGGAAATATATTATCGCTTTCGGCCGCTCGTTGATGGATTATCTGATGATCGCCCGCCAATGCGAGTTTTTTCTGATATGATAAAACAATTAACAAAGATGATGCAGGCTGGAATTGAAATGTCATTTGGGAGTAGACAAGTGAAGTACGCAGTTTTAGAAGGAAGAATTTCATTTTCCGATCAGCAGTTACTGAGCTTGACGGATCCGGCTGATAGTTATTTCGCTGAATTTTTATGGGATATCCAGAGTATGGAGAAATATGGAATGGAGATCAGATTGGAGTCCCATAGGGATGGTGATCGGTCATATTCTGATTATGTGTTTAGAAATAATGAAATCGGAACGATTTTATCAGGGATGAAAAAGATTCAGGAACAGATAAAGGAAGGAATATTTGATACTCAAAGAAACCAGATAGAATATGAAGATTTCATAAAAGGTTTTAATATCTCGATAGAAGATAGTATCTAAAAAGAATAATTTGCAAGCATTTTGCAAGCACAAAAAATCAAGAGCCGCTAATTTAGCGGCTCTTGCACGTTTATATCCTATTCCATTTCGATGGTTCCAGGTGGTTTACTGGTGAGATCGTAGAATACGCGGTTGACTCCCTTTACTTCGTTGATGATACGGCTCATGACTTTCTGAAGTACGTCAAATGGAATGTCGGCCGCTTCTGCGGTCATGAAGTCGATGGTCTTCACGGCGCGGAGCACAACGGCATAGTCGTAGGTTCTCTCGTCACCCATAACGCCGACAGAGCGCATGTTGGTGAGGGCGGCAAAGTACTGGTTGATGTCCTGATCCAGTTCTGCCTTAGCGATTTCTTCGCGGTAGATGGCATCAGCATCCTGAACGATGCGGACTTTGTCTGCGGTAACTTCACCGATGATACGGATTCCAAGTCCAGGACCTGGGAATGGCTGACGGAATACCAGGTATTCCGGAATACCCAGTTCAAGGCCGGCTTTACGAACCTCATCTTTAAAGAGGTCGCGGAGCGGTTCGATGATTTCTTTGAAATCGACGCAATCCGGTAAGCCTCCTACATTGTGGTGGGATTTGATCACTGCGGATTCTCCGCCGAGACCGCTTTCTACTACATCAGGGTAAATGGTTCCCTGGACGAGGTAGTCGACGGCACCGATTTTTTTCGCTTCTTCTTCGAAAACACGAATGAATTCTTCACCGATGATTTTACGTTTTTGTTCCGGTTCTTCCACACCGGCTAATTTACTATAATAACGTTCCTGTGCGTTGACACGGATAAAATTTAGGTCGTAAGGGCCTTCCGGACCGAATACGGCTTCCACTTCATCCCCTTCGTTTTTGCGGAGAAGACCGTGGTCAACGAACACGCAGGTGAGCTGTTTTCCGATTGCTTTGGATAAAAGGACCGCTGCCACGGAGGAATCAACTCCGCCGGATAAGGCACAGAGTACTTTTCCGTCGCCGACTTTTTCACGGATGGCTTCAATGGAGCTTTTTACGAAGGAATCCATCTTCCAGTCACCGGCACACTGACATACGTTGTATACGTAGTTGCTTAAGATTTCTTTACCTCGAACGGTGTGAAGAACTTCCGGATGGAATTGAATGGCATAAAGCTTTTTCTCACGGTTTTCCGCAGCGGCCACCGGACAGTCTTTGGTATGAGCACAGATGTCAAAGCCCGGAGCGACTTTGGAGATATAGTCAAAATGGCTCATCCAGCAGGTTGTAGTTTCTTCTACACCGGTAAAAAGTGGGGATTCTGTATTGACAAACACTTCTGTTTTTCCGTATTCACGGACATCAGCACGTTCCACTTTTCCGCCTAACAGATGCATCATAAGCTGAGCACCATAGCAGAGACCGAGAACCGGAATGCCCAGTTCAAATAATTCTTTTGTGTAGGTTGGGGAATCCGGCTCGTAGCAGCTGTTCGGGCCACCGGTTAAAATGATGCCCTTTGGATTCATTTCTTTGATTTTTTCAATATCGGTTTTATAAGAATAGATCTCGCAGTATACGTTACATTCGCGGACACGTCTTGCCACAAGCTGGTTATACTGGCCACCGAAATCTATTACAATCACGGTTTCTCTTTTCAATGAAGTTCCTCCTGTTTCTTTTCTTATGGTATGATTTCATCATTTGTTATCTATTCTACAACATTTTTTCTCTGACTGCTACCATTATTTCATTTTAGTGGAAGGATTTCCTTTTTTCAGGCAGTTTCCAGGTGTGTGGAATGTGCAGTTTCGAATCATATGGTAAGAAAACTGAATTACAGATATGGCTGTGCAATTTCTTTCAGCCGATCTGCATGACCTGCGTACCAGGATTCGAAATCAGAACCAGAGGCAGCGATTTCTTCTCCCAGATCTTTCAGGAAAGAAGGAATCTGTTCTTCCAGAATCGTGCCGACTTCTTCACCAAAACGGGCACCGTCCTGAATTTCATCTCCGTTTATGTAAAGAACGAAAGCAGAAACCGGTTTGCCATCTACTTTTCTCATGCCACCGCGGAAACCGATACGTCCAATCTGATGAGTTCCGCAGGAAGACGGACATCCGGAAATGTGGATGCGAGGCAGAACGCCATCGGCAAAGTTCCATTCCCTGGAGGCTTCTGCGAGGGTGTGCATCAGACGCTGGGAATCTCTGACACCTACCTGACAGATGGAAGAACCGATACATGCTACGGAACTTTCAAACAGATTGGAAGCGTTGTCTTCTTCAATTAAAGAACGCAGTTTGTCAGCTTCGCTGCCGGTACAGTTAACGATGTATAAAGTTTCATCCGGAGCAAGACGCAATTCCACCTGATCCATATCCTGGATGGCATTGCAGATCAGGCCGAGCATTTCCGGTTTTGGACATCCGCCGATCGGATGATATTCCACAGCGTAAAGGCCATCCTGTTTCTGAGCAATGATATGATTGCCGGATACGGATGAGTCGTCACCGGTTTTTGTGATTTCTGTTGCTGTGACAGTGATGTCCAGATTTTCTCCTTCTGCAAACACTTCGTCTACTTTCTTGGCGAATTCTTCTGCATATTTGTCACCGAGTACATCCTGCATGTAACGGGTTCTTGCCTTTGCACGGCTCTCGTAGTTTCCGTAGGTGGTGAACATGTTTACCATTGCCTTGATATAGTAAAGCACTTTAGAAGGTTCTACTGCTTCGGCAACAAGAACGCCCATTTTCGGATTATTTCCAAGACCACCGGCACTGTAAACATCAAATTTACCGTCGCTTCTTGCCACGAAACCAAGGTCGCGGAAGGTAGCGTGAGTCACATTGGCTGGGGAGTTGGAGAAACATACTTTTAACTTTCTTGGAAGTTTTACGGTCTTGATAAATCCCATGAGATAGTCACCGGCAGCTTCCGCATATGGGCTCACATCAAAATGTTCTCCTGCTTCCACACCGGTAAGCGGGGATACCATGACATTTCTTGGAAAATCACCGCCGCCTCCGCGAGTCACGATGCCGTGGTCAAGGGCTGCAACTGCCAGCTCGCAGACTGTGTCCACTCCCAGATTGTGTAACTGGACGGTCTGGCAGGTGGTGAAATGTACTTTATCAATAGCATATTTTTCAATGCTCTCCACGATAAAATTCAGTTTGTCTTTATTGATTTTTCCGCCAGGGAGACGAAGGCGCAGCATACTTGCTTTGCCACCTCTTTGGGCATAGCTTCCGAAACCGCCGGAAAGTCCTTTGTATTCTGGAACTTTGATCTCACCGGCATAAAATTTACGGGTGACTTCTTCGAATTCTTCGTAATCTTTTCTCCATTCTGATGTATTCATAAATGATAACTCCTTTATAATATAGTGAAAAATTATGTTTTTTTATACTATATCTTTATTTGTAGAAAAAATCAATTTCTATCTTTTTCCTATACTGTTTTTTATGTTGCATTTTTACAGAAGAAAAAAATGTGTCAGAGAACTTTTGAATTATGAAACCTGTATTCTTGTGTAATAGTTTTCTACATGTTATCATAATAACAAATGATACGATGTCTGATACACGATATGGAGCGGATAGAATGCACGAGAAGAAAAATGCAGATATTATGTCTGTGTATGTGGTTGATGATGAATTTAAGATAGTAAGTTTTAATGATATTTTGGGAGAAATATATCCGGATTTGAAAGTGGGGAGTTTTTGCTATAAGGAACTGTGTCATGAACAAAATCCTTGTGATAATTGTCCGATTCTTCATCACGAAGATGGAAGAACTCTTTTCTTTAATCAATGGTTGCAGCAATGGATCGAAGTGAAAGTTGGGAAGATTCCATGGCCGGAGAAAGGGATTTGTCATGTCCTGATCGCCAACAATATTATGGATGATGATAAAGATCTTCTTTATAATTTAACGCAAATATCATCCTATGAAGAATTACTGGAGAAAAAATCAGAAAGAAATACGTTGACGGGATTATATAATGAATCTTCTTTTTTTCATTATGCAGAAGAATACCTCAGAACATGTGGGGAAGCACAGCAGTGTCTTCTTGCTATTGATATTGAACATTTCAAGTTGTTTAATGAATGGTATGGAAGAGAAGCAGGAGATGAATTTTTGATCAGTATGGCTACCTGCCTTAAAACAATCAAAGAGGACTGGGGCGGAATTGCCGGCCATTTTGGTGGAGATAATTTTGTACTGATCTTTCCTTACCAGAAAGGTTTGATTTATTATCTTCAGAATAAAATGAGTGGAATTGCAAAGAAATTTGGAGATAATGCCGGATTTTTACCGATATTTGGCGTCTATCTGATTGAGGATAATACCATTTCTCTGGAAACTATGTATGATCGCGCTACCATTGCTCTGGTTCAGGCAAAAGGCAATTATTCCACCAGATTATGTCAGTTTCAGCCGTCCATGATTGAAAAGATGGAGGAAGAGCAGTATTTACTTTCCTGGATTCAGAAAGCATTTGACTCAAAAGAAATCAGTTTCTATCTTCAACCTCAGTATAATGTACAGACAAGAAAAATCATTGGTGCGGAGGCGCTAATGCGGTGGGAGAGCCCGAAAGATGGTATTGTCAGTCCAGGAAATTTTCTTCCGCTGTTGGAGAAAAATGGATTTATTGTAAAACTGGATAAATATATCTGGGAAGAAGTCTGTCATTTGCTTCGCGAGTGGCTCAATGAGGGGCTTCGGCCGGTGCCGATTTCTGTTAATGTTTCCAGAATTGATATGTATTATTTGGATGTGGCTGCTTATTTTAAAAAATTGATCAGGAAATATCAGTTGGATTCCAGCTATATTAAGATAGAGATTACAGAAAGTGCTTACGTGGAAGAATTTGAAATCGTAACCAAGGCAGTAGCAAACCTGAAGAATGCTGGTTTTAAAGTAATCATGGATGATTTTGGAAGCGGATATTCCTCTTTAAATATGCTTAAAAATATGAATATTGACTTAGAAAAGAAGATATCGTCAGTCGTTTTGGAGGGGACGAATTTTTAATTCTGTGCAAAAATATCACCAGAGAAGTTCTGGAGTGCAAATTAAATGAACTGGTACAGCCTGTGGTAGTTTCTGACAAAGATCTCGGGCATACCGAAAAATTTACTCTGTCAGCCGGTTATGTGATGATTGAAAGCAACGAAGAGTCTCTGAATGAGCTGTATCAGAAAGCGGATAAAGCAATGTTTGATGCAAAAAAAAACGGAAAGAGCAATTTTGCAGAATATCAGCAAGAGTAAAAATATGGGGAGGGCTGTCGTGCTAAAAACAGCCCTCCCCCATATGACAGAAAGATTCATCAATCAAAAGAAAAATGTAAAATAGACTCCGGTTTTTTGCCAAATACTTTAATGAGTTCACTGGCTCGTTCATAAGCGACATCCACTGCTTTGCGCACAGCTCCGTAATCGCCTGTGATTCCGATAATGATCTCGTTGGTCATGGAAAGATTGATGGATGGTGTGCCATACCAGACAATATCCACAGGCGCAGCCTTCATTGCCACATCGGCAGCTACCAGTCCGATACCGGCCGGGCCGGCACAGATAAATCCGAAAGCCTTTCGAAGAGGGGCATTGAAAATCTGATGGAGTACCGGACCGGCATTGGCGGTGGCGTGCATCTCCATGTGACCCACTTCATTAATGTAGATAAATTCTGCTTTCTTATCAATTTCTGTCAGGGCAATCTCGACAGCCCGTCTTGCATCTGACACGTCCCGGGCACCCAGAACAATGAGATTGCCGTGACCGGAATATCCTTCCGTATCCCTTGGTAATTCAAAAATTAAAAGTTCCACGTTGGCAGCCTTGGCAGCTTCATCTACTGCATAGGCCTGAGCTGCAGCGCCGGTTCGGGAAGTGAGAATTCCCAGAGAAGCATATTCTTCTGAAATATGTAATAGTTCTCTGACCTGTGCATCCACATTGGCGATGACCATTCCTATGGTGTGTCCGGCAGCGGTACCTACATATTCTGTTAAATCCGGTTGAAATAAAGCGGTGTCTGTCATCTTTTCTCTCCTGCCTGGTATAATATGAGAAATTTTTTCTCTTTTCTTTTCCTGAAATATGTTTTATCATACATATGTTTTATTATAAAAAAAAGCGACTGAAAAAGCAAGGAAAAGGAGAGACAAATGATAGAAGCAGTGGTATTTGATATGGACGGAGTTATTTTTGATTCTGAGAAAATATATTTAAAATGCCTGACAGCAGTTGGGGGAAAATACAAGATTCCTGATTTTGAAGATTTATGCTATCAGACTATTGGAACCACCGATTTATATATGAAAGAAGTTTTTTTGAATCACTATGGAGAAGAGTTTCCTTTTGATAAATATATGGATGAAATGTTTGTGTTGTTTGAAAAAGAAGCAGAAGGAGGACTTCCGCTGAAAGAAGGAGTGAAGGAAATCCTTGCTTTCCTGAAACAAAATAATATAAAGATAGCTCTTGCCACCTCTACAATAGAGGAGAAAGCCTTGCCGGAAATTCGGTTGGCTGGTATTGAAGAATACTTTGATGCATTTATTTGTGGAAATATGATTGAGAATGGAAAACCGGCGCCGGATATTTATCTGAAAGCCTGTGAGGTTCTACAGGTGAACCCGGAAAATGCCTACGCCATTGAAGATTCTTTCAACGGAATCCGTTCTGCCAGCCGGGCGGGTATGCATGCCATTATGGTACCGGATCTTTTAAAACCCGACGAAGAGATACGAAATCTGTCAGAATGTGTTCTTCCATCGCTGCTGGATGCCAGAGCATATATTGAGGAGAAATGTTAAGAAGAGGAAAAGAAAATGTTATCATTTGAAAGCGATTATACGGAAGGAGCCCACGAAAAAATACTGGAGCGCCTGATTGAAACCAATTATGAATCTCTGTCGGGATATGGCAGTGATCCCTATTGTGAGAGTGCAAAAAGAAAGATCAGGGAAGCCTGTCAGTGTCCTGAGGCAGATATTCATTTTCTGGTAGGTGGCACCCAGACCAATGCCACTGTAATTGATGCGGTTCTTGATAAATATGAAGGAGTGGTGGCAGCAAAAACAGGTCATGTCAGTACCCATGAGGCAGGAGCTATCGAATATACCGGTCATAAGGTACTGGCCCTTGAGGAGCATCAGGGAAAAATTGTTCCAGAAGAGCTGGAAGAATATCTGAAAATCTTCTGGGCTGATGGAAATCACGAACATATGGTATTTCCGGGAATGGTGTACATTTCTCATCCCACCGAATATGGTACCTTATATTCCAAAGCGGAATTAAGGGAAATCTCTGATGTGTGTCATCGCTATGAAATTCCTCTCTATCTGGACGGAGCCAGATTGGGCTACGGTTTGATGAGTAGTTATACCGATGTGACACTTCCTGATATAGCAAAATACTGTGATGTATTTTATATCGGCGGAACCAAAGTCGGTGCCCTTTGCGGTGAGGCAGTGGTATTTACAAAAGGAAATACTCCAAAACATTTTATGACTATTGTAAAACAGCATGGAGCTTTGCTTGCTAAAGGACGGTTGCTGGGAATCCAGTTTGATACCTTATTTACCGATAATCTGTATTTTGAAATCAGTGCCCATGCCAACCGAATGGCAGAAAAATTAAAAGGAATTTTTCAGAAGAAGGGATACGAATTTTATATCGATTCTCCGACGAACCAGCAGTTCATCATTCTGGAAAAAAAGCAGATGGAACAGTTGCAGGAAAAAGTTGCCTTCAGTTTTTGGGAGGCTCTGGATGAGAATCATATCGTTGTCCGATTTGCCACAAGTTGGGCGACTAGGGAAGAGGACGTGGATGCGTTATTAGAAATTATGTGAATTTATTTTTGCAATAAAAAAATATTATCAAGATAATAATTGTAATAAAAATAGCCAAAACTCCTTGGTGAAAAAACTGTCAAATGATTGACGAAGAGAGGGGATTTTGTTATACTTTATGCGAAATAAATATTGAGCCGAGGAAGGCATGACCAGATGATGTCATGCCTTTTCTTTTTAAGGGGCAAAAGAAAGAAGGAGAAACTATGATTAAGAAACAAGATATTTCTCAAAATGCTTCCCCTTATGAATTTTACGGGAAGCTTCCACTGTCCAAAGCCATTCCTCTGGGATTGCAGCATGTCATGGCGATGTTTGTCGGCAACCTGACGCCGATTCTCATTATCATGGGAGCATGTGGAATGACGGCAGATGCGGGGTTCGGTGATCTAAGAACCGCGCTTTTGCAGAATGCCATGGTTATTGCTGGAGTTGTCACATTAATCCAGCTTTTTTCCATCGGGCCTTGTGGCGGAAAAGTACCGATCATTATGGGTACCAGTTCAGGATTCCTTGGAGTATACCAGAGTGTGGCAGCTACCCTTGGTGGTGGAGTCCTAAGCTATGGAGCAATTATGGGTGCATCCCTGATTGGCGGTCTTTTTGAAAGTGTACTGGGAGCGTTCTTAAAACCTCTTCGTAAATACTTTCCTCCAGTGGTTACCGGTAGTGTGGTAATGGCCATCGGTCTTTCCCTCATCAGTGTAGGAATTAACTATCTGTGTGGAGGAAATGGAGTTGCTGATTACGGTTCTCTTTACAATCTGGGACTGGGATGTCTGGTGCTTGTTGTTATTCTGGTATTTAAACATTGTTTTAATCCTAAGAGTATGGTAAGTTCCGCATCGGTACTCATCGGTATTATTGTTGGATATGTAGTTGCCATCATCATGACGTTATTGCTCCCACACACAGGAATCAACGCAGAAGGAGCAGAGTATACTTATGCATGGGTTGTCAATTTCCAGCAGGTTAAAGATGCGGCTTGGATTTCATTACCAGGTATTATCGGATTTGGTAAATTATCTGCAATTAAAATGGTGTTTAAACCGGAAGCAATTTTACCGATTTTAATTATGTTTATTGTGACAGCCGTGGAGACGGTTGGTGATATTTCAGCGGTAGTTGAGGGCGGTATGGACCGTGAAGCAACAGATACGGAGCTTTCCGGAGGTGTTATCTGTGATGGACTTGGCTCCTCTCTGGCATCTTTCTTCGGTGTGCTTCCGAATACATCTTTCAGCCAGAATGTTGGACTGGTTTCCATGACAAAGGTGGTTAACCGAAGTGCTCTTACGGTAGGAGCCATTTTTCTTGTTATCTGTGGATTCTGTCCGAAACTTGCAGCAATCGTGTCGATCATGCCGCAGCCGGTTCTTGGAGGAGCAGCTGTTATGATGTTTGCATCCATCGTTGTTTCCGGTATACAGTTGATTACCAAACATCCGATCGGCGCAAGAGAAGTGACGATTGTATCTGTTGCCCTTGGACTTGGATATGGTATCGGCGCAACAGCAGCAGCCACCAATGCACTGCCATATTACGTTCAGTTGATCTTCGGCGGTTCCGGAATCGTTCCGGCAGCAGTAGTGGCAATTATTTTAAATATTGTTCTTCCTCCAAACCAGGATGTTTCCGGGGAAAAAGCGGAGTAGTTTGCTATAATAAGGCAGGATATGGTTATTTTTTGTGCAAGCACAAGATTTCCCATATACCTGCCTTTTCTCCTGCCTGCCTTATTATGCGTTCTTTAATTGTCCATGTTCACAGTTGGCGAAAGAAAACTCCATAACTTGCCAGAAAGTCGTCTGCGATTCATACTATAGGTATCACGCCTGTTCATAAAAATATGGCAGCGATTTCATGCAATGCATGAATCCCTGCCATGATCGGTCAAGCCGTTGTCTGTTTTGCCGTCTGTCCTACTGTCTGTCTATCTCAAAATAATAAAAGCAGTATATACCACATAACAGGTGAGACATGCCATGCCTTCCCAACGTTTGGTTTTTTGACCGGTAATAACAAAAATTGTGACGATAAGAGACACAGCAATGAGAATGATCGTATCAACCAGAAGATCGCTGGCTACATGGATTGGTGTGAGAACAGAAGTTGATCCCAGAATAAACATAAGATTAAAAAGGCAACTTCCCACAGCATTTCCAAGAGCAATGCCCGGTTCCCCCTTTCTGGCTGCCATAACAGAGGTCACTAATTCCGGTAAAGAAGTACCGATGGCTACAATAGTAAGTCCTACAAGTGCGTCACTCATTCCTAGAGAGCGAGCGATAATGCTTGCATTATTGACAACCAGCTGCCCCCCGATGATAACAGCACCTAAACCAAGAACGACAAAAACGATGCTTTTTGGAATTGGCATGACTTCTACTGATGTTTCCTCCAGACGGTTTTCCATCGCTTTTTTTACGACAATAAATAGATAGATCATCATACCTGCCAATAAAATCAGTCCGTTTAAGCGACTGATATTTTTATCAAAAATCATGAGAAAAAGAAGTCCTGTTATACCTAGATTCCACCATAAATCTCTTTTTACGATTTCCTTTGGAGAGTCAATCGGACGAATGATGGCTGCGCAGCCGATGACGGTTAATAAATTGAAAATATTAGATCCGATGACATTTCCAAGAGAAATATCACTGCTTCCGCTAAAAGCGGCAGTGATGCTTACAGCTGCTTCAGGCGCACTGGTTCCCATGGAAACCAGAGTAAGTCCGATGACAATGGATGGGATTTTCAAAGCTTTTGCAATGGAAGAAGAACCTTCCACAAAAAAATCAGCACCTTTGATCAACAGAACAAAACCAACTAACAGTAATAAATATTCCATAGCTCCTCCTGTCTGTGCATTCGCACGAATAAAATTTCTCTGAATGGTACAAAAAAAGAGACCATTATCGTACACAAAAAATACGATAAAAGTCTCGTTACATACAAAAAACGTTGCTGTATATTGTCCGGCTGTAACAGCGTGATGACGAACAATATAACACTCTAAAAGTGCTAACTACTCCCTAATATCAAATTCATATTATAGTATGGCCATTATACTGTCAAGTAAAAAAGAAATTTTTGGATAATTGTTCAATAATAGCCATGTTTGTCCTGAAGTTTTTTGGCAATCTTTTTATGCTTCATTGACATTGTTGATAAAACATAGGATAATAATAAAAATTAAGAAAATCCCAGTATAATGTGAGGTTTCATATGGAGAAAACGAAAAATGCCAAATTGAATATTTTAATTGTTGATGATTCGAAGATCAATCGGACTCTTCTGAAAAATATGCTGGAAGATGAATTTGCTATTTTGGAAGCAGCGGATGGAATGGAAGCAATTAATGTTCTCAATAACTATCAGGATGATGTGGCATTAATTCTTCTGGATATCATCATGCCACGATTGAATGGCTTTGAAGTGTTGGAAGTGATGAATGAAAGACATTGGATTGATGAGATCCCGGTTATGATTATTTCTGGAGCAGATTCCTCGGATTATATTAAGAGAACCTACGATCTGGGAGTCATGGATTATATTAATCGTGACGCATCTCCTGTGATTATTCGAAAAAGAGTAAGCAATACGATTCGGCTTTTTTCCAGACAAAAAAAGATGCTTCGACTAATGCAGATTCAGAATGAAAGGCTGATGGAACAGAATCAGAAGATGCAGTATATTGATGAACTGACAGGATGTCTGAACTTTGAAGGATTTAAACTGAAGGCTCTTAAAGCACTCACTGAGGAGCCGGACAGGAAATACGCCATTGCATTTGGAGATATCAAAGGATTTAAGTTTATCAATGAAGAATTTGGGTATGAAACCGGAGACCAGCTGATCTGTCAGTGGGCAGATATCATAAAAAATGATATGAAGTCAGGAGAATTCTGTGCCAGGATATCAGCAGATAATATGGCAGTATTGTTAACATATGAAGATCCGCAGAAACTTGCTCAGCGAATTCAACGGAAAAATGATATGATCAGAAATTATCTTAATAGCGACAACCGCAAATATGAAGTTGAGGTCGCTGTGGGGATTTATCTTCTCAGTGAGAAAGATTATGAAAAAGGAAATATCAGCCGGATGCTCGATTGTGCACATATGGCTCAGAAAAGCGTGAAAAACAAGAGCGGTGTCAGAATACTCTTTTACGATGACGATTTATGGAAAAAACAGGTTCGGGAGAAAGAAATCTGTCGTTACCTGCGAAGCTCCATGGAACAACACCAGATCAAAGTCTGGTTCCAGCCGCAATTTGATTATGCAAATGGAAAAATAATTGGAGCGGAAGCCTTAAGTCGTTGGGAACATCCTACTCTGGGAGATATTATTCCGGGAGAATATATTCCAATCCTTGAAAAAAATGGATTGATTTTTGAGTTTGATAAATTTATCTGGGAAGAAAGCTGTAAATATACAAGGCACTGGATGGATTTATATGGAAAAATGATTGCTGTTTCTTTTTCGGTCAATGTTTCCCGGCTTGATGTGGGGGATATGGACTTTTATGTGGAACTGGAACGGCTGGTCGAGAAATACCAGATTCCGAGAGGAAAACTCCATCTTGAAATTACAGAAGGTTCCTATATGAATCGCCCGGATAAAATGATAGAAGCGGTCACTCATTTACAAAACATGGGATATGTCGTAGAAATGGATGATTTTGGAAGTGGATATTCTTCATTGAATATGCTGAAAGATCTGCCGGTGGATATTTTGAAGATCGATCTTCGTTTTCTCGATGATGCCCATAACAGTTTTCGAGGAGGGATGATTCTGAATTCTGTCATTCGAATGGCTCAGTGGCTGGATCTTCCGGTCATTGCAGAAGGTGTGGAAACCAGAGAACAGGCCGATTTTCTGAAAAATATGGGTTGTAATCTGATGCAGGGATATTATTTTTCTCCTCCGCTTCGGACAGAAGAGTTTGAATCTTTTCTGAAAGCAGCTGTGGTAGAGTCTGTTAAATATAATTTTCAGGGAGATGGCCTTTGTAATATTTCGGAATTTCTTGATACCCGAAGTAAAAGTTCCTTCATATTTAACGATTGTATCGGAGGAGCTATTTTACTGGAATACAGCGAAGATATAGTAAGACCGATTCTGGTGAATGATGCATTTTTTGAAGTGATTGGCATTGAACGGGCCAAATGTTCCCAATATAGCAATCATTTAATTGCCTTTTTTGATCCCAAAAATGCACAGATTGCGAGAGAAACATTGCGGGAAGCTGGAGAAAAAAGAGTTTCTTCCTGTGAATTGTATGTGAATGACAGTAAACGATGGGTTTTCTGCTCTTGCCGATGTATTTCATCAGGAACCAAGGGACAGGTCATTTTTGCTCTTGTGGAGGATATGACCAGTCATCATCAGATGGAAGAAGAACTGCGCTATCTGGAAAAAGAACAATGGTGGAAGCAGACCATGTACCAGAAACTGGCAGAACTTCCGGGAATGATTACGTATGATTATGATCCGGCCAATGATCGATGGAGTATTCACGCAAGCTTAAAACAGGGCGGAATGAAAGAAATCGTCGTAGAAGAATTCTTTGAACATCTTTATGAACAGAGTTGGCTTCATCCCGACAGTGCCAGATGTTTTGGAGAAGAGCACAAGAAAGCTCTGGAAAAAACAGTCAGTGGGGTTGTAGAATTCAAAGGAAGATTTTTCGGAGAAGACTATCGCTGGATGCGTTCTTATTATACCAGTGTTGCTGATGAGAATGGAAAAGTATACCGTATTGTAGGGCGGGCAGACGATATTGAAGACGATGTACAGATGACAGAAATCTGGAAAGATAAAGCGCAAAAAGACACCATGACAGATCTGCTCAACCATGATGCTTCCAGACAATATATCGAAGAAGCACTGAAAAAATATGGAGGCGGCACTTTATTGATGCTGGATGTTGATGATTTTAAGCAGGTAAATGATGTGCTGGGCCATCTCTATGGAGATACCTTCCTTCGGAATGTGGCAGATGCCATTCGAAGCCAGTTCCGCAAAGGAGATATTCTCGGACGATTTGGCGGTGATGAATTTATCATGTTCATGCCGGGGATAAAAGATGCTCTCCTTGCAAAAAAACGGGCACAGAATGTTCTTACCAAAATCCAAGCCATTTCAGTACCGGAACTGGAAAATATCCGTTGCAGTATCGGGATTGCCATTGCCGAATCTGGAGGTATATCTGCAACAGAACTATTTCTGCAGGCGGATAACGCTCTTTATTATGTTAAACAAACCGGAAAAGGTAATTTTGCTATATTCGATGAACATATTGAGATGAAACCGAGAGTAGATATGATAGAAACCGGAAGAATATAATACGAAAAGAGATAATATAAGGTGAACCGAAGTCTAGACATGATGAAAAGTTGCCTCTACCCGGTGATCTTTTTTTAAAAGCAAAATTGAGAAAAAAAGGAAGAACCCTTTTAGAAGAAGGTTACCATGAAGTTGTTCAGAAAAAGAAGTAGATTGGTAAGATTGTCCAGACGATAAATGTCAGTGAACTGATAGTGCAGGAGTGGCTTGCAGAAAGTGTGAGTGATACACGGTAGTATTTCAAACAATTATAAAAACGTATCAGATAGAGCTTTGTTGGAACTCTATCTGGTACGTTTTTTTCTTTTGTCCAGATAATCGGACAGTCGATCTAATTCTTGTTGGTTATCGATCTGTTTCAGAATCTCGTCAAAGAGGCAGCGAATCATATCGTCGGAAGATTGGTTGTCGGTAATCTGAGATAACAGCCATTGTTTTTTGGACATAGTTGGGGTGAAGATTCGAGTATAATTTTTGGTGGTTTGTTTGAGTCCTGCCACCTCGATCATGTTTTTCTTTAAAAGTGAATTGATAATAAGGTGAATATAGCTGTCTTTCCAGGTTTTATCTGTACTTTGTTCTATGATTTCTCTGGGAGAGAGTGGCTCATCAGAGGCCCAGAGTAATTCCATAACTTCGGCTTCGCTATTCGTTAATTTGATCATGGCGTTCCCTTTCCTGTGTCATCTGTTGATATCATCCGTATGATTCTAATTATAATTGTGGATCTCAATGCAAATATTTCCACTGAAATAAAAAGTTCATTTTGTACTTATATTATATATTATACACCCGATTTTATAAAATGCATATACATAATATGCGTATACAACATAAAATGCATTGAAATTTCACATTATTTTATGTTATAGATTTGGTTCTTCAATTCAATTTATAATATAATAAAAAATCGAGGTTACTACAATGGATAAATTAATAATCAGACCAAAAGAAGATACGCATGTTACGATGACAATCCGTATTGAAAAATCAATACAGGAACAGTTTAATGAGTTATCTGCCAAAACAAATCGTTCCAGAAATGAGTTGATTTCAATTGCTCTTCAATATGCGCTGGATAATATGGAAATCAGTGAAAGATAGGTATAAAAAATATAAGAATATTATACATAGTTATCATTAGTTTTGAAAGTTAAAATATCCCACTGGGATGAATACGTGAATACTGTAAAAAGAGGTTGTAGAAACCTTTGTAATGAGTTATAATGGATATAATAAACGAATAGATTCTTCGGGGCAGGGTGAGATTCCCGACCGGCGGTATTCATTCTCTGATGAGATGTAAGCCCGCGAGCCGTTGAGGCATGATCTGGTGTGATTCCGGAGCCGACAGTATAGTCTGGATGTGAGAAGAAGGCATATATTTCTTTTTTTCTGATAGTATGTCAGAATAGATTATTTTAGAAGAAAGAGCTCGCAACTGAGAACTTTCTGATAATATTGATAATCTTTCCCTCCCGAATTGATTTGGGAGGGTTTCTTTTTTTCACAAAAGTAATAAGATATCATTTCGTTTCAGACAAATATGGATTAGAAAACAGGAGGAAGAAGAACATGAGTCAGTATTATCTTGGATTTGATGCAGGTACTCAGAGTGTGAAGGTGGCTGTGTATGATGAGAATATGAATTGTGTCGTATCATCCAGTTCACCAACGACATTGACGTATCCGGAACCGGGATGGGTGAATATGGATTGCGATGAATATTTGGCGCTGACCTTGAAGGGGATGAAAGATTGTTCGGATAAGATGAAGGAGAGTGGTCTGGATCCGGCAGCGGTAAAGTCGATCATGGGAGATGGAATCATCTGTGGAATCTGTGGTGTGGATGTAGATGGCAATGCGATTACTCCTTATGTAAATTATCTGGATTCGAGAACGGCAGAAGATGTGGAACGGATCAACAGTTGGGATTTGGATATCTGGGGAAAAGAAACTGGTAATCCGGAAGCTAATTGTATGTTTCCGGCAATGTTTGCCCGCTGGTTTTTGAAGAATTCCCGTGAGTTTCAGGAGCGGGGTGTGAAATTTGTTCATGATGCCCCATACGTATTAGCTCATCTGGCAGGTCTGAAGGCGGATGAGATGTTTATTGATTGGGGTACGATGTCCGGATGGGGACTGGGATATAAAGTGGAAGAGAAATGTTGGTCCACAAAACAGCTGGAACTTCTTGGCATTCCGGAATCCATGATGCCAAAGATTGTGAAACCATGGGATATTGTCGGACATCTGACTGATGAGATGGCTGAAAAGACAGGATTTCCGGCAGGTATTCCTATTTGTGCCGGTGCAGGTGACACTATGCAGTCCATGATCGGGAGCGGCAATATGAAACCGGGACAAGCGGTGGATGTGGCAGGAACCTGTTCCATGTTCTGTGTTTCTACCAGCGGAATTATCCCGGAATTGAGTCAGAAAGGTGCAGGACTCATCTTCAATAGCGGAACTTTACCGGATACTTATTTTTATTGGGGATATATTCGTACCGGCGGGCTGGCTCTTCGCTGGTATAAAGATAATATTTGCAGACAGGAGAAAGATGGAGATTATTACCAGGTATTAAGTGCACAGGCAGAAGAGATTCCTGCCGGTTCCAATGGAGTGTTGTTTCTGCCGTATTTAACAGGAGGAACCAATGATATTAAAGATGCCTCCGGCTGTTTTCTTAATATGACCATGGATACCAATCAGGCGGTGCTCTGGAGAGCCGTGCTGGAAGCTATTGGCTATGATTACATGGAGATTACCGAGTTATATCGATCTGCAGGAATTGATCTCAGCCGGATCACAATCACAGAAGGAGGAAGTCGCGACAAACTCTGGAACCAGATGAAAGCAGATATGTTGAACAGTCAGACGATAACTTTGGAGAATGCTGCCGGAGCGGTTATGACAAACTGTCTGTTTGGAGCCTACGCAGTAGGGGATATTATTGATCTGGAGAGTGCAATTAACGAGAATCTTCATATTAAAATGATTTGTGAACCGGAGCCGCAAACGCATCAGTTTTATCAGGAACAATATGAGTTAAAAACCCGTCTTGTGAAGAAAGAACTGGTGAAGGCTTTTCAGACTTTAAAAATGATACGTCGATAATTAATATTCTCATAAAATTTGTTTGTTAAAAAAGCGATTTTCTTAAAACATTTGTAATATATCTTTAAAAATGCTATAATACAAATTGATAAGATTTTATAGTGGAGTATATTATGAATGTCAGAAGAAAACTATTTGTATTTTTGTTTATGATAATGTGCTTTCTGCCAATCTGTTCTATAAAGGCAGAGGCGAAGAAAATTTATACAGGGAATGCCAGAGTGGACTGTGCAGCAGAGAAGATTATCAAACGTTGCACAAAGCCGGGTATGAGTCGACGTCAGAAATTAAAATCTGTTTATACATACCTGGTAAAGGCGATGAGATATTCCCACAGTACCGGTCATACTCGGGTTCATGTCATTAAAAAAGAGATTAGAAAGTATCGAAAATCATCGGTGATGATGCTTTCTTCGAAAAAGATAAGATACAGCTCCCAATTTGCATCTGATTATGCCAATCTTCTTACATTGCAGGGAACCTGTAAAGATATGTCAGGAGTATTCTGCATCCTTGCCAATCATCTGGGATATCGCGCCGGATATGCAAGAGGACGGTATGTGAGAAGCAACGGTTCTTCTACGGAACATTGGTGGAATTATGTTGTGATTGATGGAAAGAGATATTATTGTGATGTACAGGCTGCCAATGACAGTTGGGACAGGCATCATTCCATGTCTGCAGTGAGAAGCTTCTACTTGAGAGATAAAAAGAGTCGTGGCTGGAGAAAGCATCACAGAGGTTGATAAAACAGCAGTTCTCCATACCTTGTACATAAGAATCTTCTTGCTTTTTTGTGAGACATTTGTTAAAATGAATAACACGTAATGACACAGGAAAACAGATTCATCTGTTTTCCTGTATTTTTGGAGATGTACCCAAGTGGCTGAAGGGTCCGCACTCGAAATGCGGTAGGTCGGGTAACCGGCGCGAGGGTTCAAATCCCTCCATTTCCGTATCAATCGGCGGCAGAGCTTCCAGGAGCTTTGCCGCTTTTTTCATCTCAGTGATGAATAAAAATCTCTCACTGAGACTCGCGATGTTAATTAATAAATTAGAAAGAGGTATTTTCGATGGGGACTGCGTCAGAAAATAAACCAGATAATAGATTAAAAGAACAAGTATGTGTCGGTATTCTTGCCCATGTGGATGCGGGAAAGACAACATTATCCGAAGGTATGATGTATCTTACCGGGAATCTGCGAAAAGCAGGAAGGGTAGATCATGGAGATGCCTTTTTGGATAATTTTGCTTTGGAGAGAGAAAGAGGTATCACGATTTTTTCGAAACAGGCCGTGTTTGAACTGGGAGAGAAACAGATTACTCTGTTGGATACGCCTGGTCATGTGGATTTTTCTGCTGAGATGGAGAGAACTCTGCAGGTACTGGACTATGCCATTTTAGTGATCAGCGGAGCTGATGGTATTCAAGGCCATACGGAAACCCTATGGAGATTATTGAAAGAGTATCAGATTCCGGTGTTTTTGTTCATTAATAAGATGGATCAGGAAGGAACCGATCGGACTCATTTATTGGAGGAACTGAAAAAGAATCTGAGCGATGGTTGTATTCCTTTTGATGACGGAACCAGTCAGGAGGACTGGATGGAAGAACTGGCAATGTGTGACGAACAGGTGCTGGAATATTATATGGAGCATGAAGCGGTTCCAGAGGAGGATATTTGTCGCCTGATTCAGGAGAGAAAAGTGTTTCCCTGTTATTTTGGGGCGGCACTTCGGATGGATGGGGTGGAAGCACTGTTACATGGATTGGAGACTTATCTGAAGATTCCGGAATATCCGGAAGAGTTTGGCGCAAAAGTGTTTAAGATATCTAGAGATGAACAGGGGAATCGTCTCACACATCTTAAGGTGACCGGAGGGAAACTGAAAGTGAAGATGCCGCTGTTTCAGGGAGAAAAAGCAGATCAGGTAAGGATTTATTCCGGTTCGAAATATCAGCTTAGGGAAGTAGTTCTTCCCGGGACAATCTGTGCGGTTACCGGTTTATCGGAAACCTTTGCCGGGCAGGGACTGGGAATCGAAACCAGGCAGGCTGAGCCGAAGCTGGAACCGGTACTTACCTGTCAGATGATTCTGCCGAAGGGGGTGGATGTGACGAAAACCCTCAGGGAATTACGACAGCTGGAAGAGGAAGATCCCTTGCTTCACCTCGTATGGAACAGCCAG
Source organism: Lachnospiraceae bacterium (assembly GCA_028721415.1). GTDB lineage: Bacteria > Bacillota > Clostridia > Lachnospirales > Lachnospiraceae > Anaerobutyricum. Next base: position 26,221 of record JAQYIU010000050.1, read on the forward strand.
CTGGGAGAAATTCACGTTCAGCTTATGGGAGAAGTGCAGACTGAGATTTTGAAAAGTCTTATTGAAGAGCGTTTTCATTTGCAGGTAGAATTTGGCCCGGGCAACATTATGTATAAAGAAACAATTCGGAATACAGTATCCGGCGTAGGGCATTATGAACCTCTTCGCCATTATGCGGAAGTGCATCTTCGGCTGGAACCGGGAGAACCTGGCAGCGGTCTTGTCTTTACTTCTGAATGCAGTGAAGATGTGTTGGATAAAAACTGGCAGAGGCTGATTCTCACTCATTTGAAGGAAAAAGAACATGTGGGAGTTCTGGCTGGGATGCCAATCACGGACGTGAAGATCACGCTGACAGCTGGGCGGGCTCACTTGAAGCATACAGAAGGCGGGGATTTTCGTCAGGCCACATATCGGGCGGTGCGTCAGGGATTAAAAAATGCCGAGTCGATCTTGTTGGAGCCGTGGTATGAATTTCGTCTTGAAGTTCCAGCAGAGCAAATAGGTCGCGGAATGTCAGATATCCAGAAAATGAGTGGTTCTTTTGAGGCACCGGAATTAATGGAGGATGGCAGTGCGGTGCTAAAGGGCAGTGCACCGGTGTCAGAAATGAAAGATTATCAGAAAGAAGTCTGGTCTTATACGGGGGGACATGGCAAATTATTCCTGCAAATGAAAGGATATGAACCTTGTCATAATGAAGAAGAAGTGTTGGAGAATATCGGCTACGATGCGGAGGCAGATCTGGATAATCCCCCGGGATCCATTTTCTGTTCTCACGGAGCAGGATTTTATGTTCCGTGGGATGAAGTACCGGATTATATGCATATCAAAGAAGAAAAAGTTTCTGATGCAGTGAAGGCTGATCCGACAGAAGTTCTGGAAGATGCTGGGAGAAGGTATGCAGCCTCTTATGCAGAAGATAAGGAACTGGAAGCGATTTTCCTGCGAGAATTTGGCTCCAAAAAACAGCAGGAAGACAGATACAGCGGTTATCGAAAGAAATCGGTTGGAGTATCTTCGACCCCTTATCGAAGTCCGTCGACAAAAAGGAAGAGTACGAAAAATTATTTACTGGTTGATGGATATAATATTATATTTGCCTGGGATTTTCTGAAAGAACTGGCGGATACGAATCTGGATGCGGCGAGAAACAAACTGATGGATATTCTATGTAACTATCAGGGATTTGTTGGTTGCACGCTCATTGTGGTGTTTGATGCCTACAAAGTAAAAGGGAATACCAGAGAGATATATCGATACCATAATATTCATGTTGTCTATACTAAAGAGGCGGAGACAGCAGATCAATATATTGAAAAAACAACCCATGAGCTGGGACGTAAATATAACGTGACGGTGGCGACGTCCGATGGACTTGAGCAGGTCATCGTCATGGGTCAGGGGGCGACTCGCTGGTCTGCCAGAGATTTTTATGAGGAAGTCGAGCGGGTGAATCAGGAAATCAGTCGGATTAATGAAGAAAAGAAGATGAAAGGACAGAATTATCTGTTTGATCATATGGAAGAAGAAATGGCTGATTTTGTCGAGAAGGTACGGCTTGGAAAAGCCACCTTCGACCAATCTTGACTTTTTTTATATGGTATGTTATATATAAAATTTGGATGTGACTATTATAATGAGGAGAATACTATGCTTGAATTAAAAAATATCAGCTATGTAGTTGATGGAAATAAAGAAATATTAAAAGATATCAATTTATCTTTTGATGATAAGTTTGTGGCGATTACAGGCCCAAACGGAAGCGGTAAATCAACTCTCGCCAAAATCATTGCGGGAATCATTCAGCCGACTTCCGGACAGATTTTACTGGATGGAGAAGATATTACAAATTTGAACATCACAGAGAGAGCAAAGAAAGGAATCAGCTATGCTTTCCAGCAGCCGGTACATTTTAAAGGATTGAAAGTAAAAGATCTGATTTCCGTAGCATCCGGCAAGACCATGACGGTAAAAGAAATCTGTGATGTGCTTTCCGAGGTTGGCTTATGTGCGAGAGATTACGTGAATCGTGAGCTGAACGGAAGTCTGTCTGGCGGCGAATTGAAACGAATTGAGATTGCCATGATCCGTGCCAGAGCCACGAAACTATCCGTATTTGATGAACCGGAGGCAGGAATTGATCTCTGGAGTTTTAACAGTCTGATTCATGTGTTTGAGGAACTTCATGAAAAGACAGACGGAACAATCCTCATCATTTCTCACCAGGAGAGAATCCTTGAAATTGCAGATAAGATCATTGTTATTAATGATGGACATGTTGAGAAAGAGGGAGACGGTTCTGATGTGATTCCGGGTCTTATTTACAAAGCTGCTGCCTGTCACAAGGTTAGCCAGAATTAGAAACAGAGGATGGATAAAAAGATGGATTTAATACAAAAAGAATTACTGGAACAGGTGGCAGATCTTCACGAGGTTCCTGCCGGAGCCTATAATATCCGTACCAATGGATCTGCAGCCGCAAGAAATACAACAGCGAATATCGACATTGTATCAAAAGAAGATAAAGACGGGATTGACATTATTATTAAACCGGGTACCAAAAAAGAGAGTGTCCATATCCCTGTTGTTTTGAGTCAGAGTGGTATGACCGAAATGGTTTATAATGATTTCTTTATTGGAGATGATTGCGATGTGACGATTATCGCCGGCTGCGGTATTCACAACAGCGGTGATGACCTGTCAAAACATGATGGACTTCATTCATTTTATGTTGGAAAGAATTCCAAAGTGCGTTATGTGGAGAAACATTATGGCAGCGGCGATGGAAAAGGCGGCAGAGTGATGAATCCGGAGACAGCAATTCATCTGGATGAAAATGCATATTTTTATATGGATACCGTTCAGATACGTGGAATTGACAGTACTAACCGTATTACGACTGCAGATTTGAAAGAAGGTGCAAAACTGGAGATTTCAGAGAAATTAATGACTCATGGGGAACAGAAAGCAACCACTGTATTTTCTGTGGATCTGAACGGAGCAGGCAGCAGTGCCAATGTCATTTCACGTTCTGTGGCAAGAGGAGAGTCAGTTCAGGATTTCCGGGCGAAAATCAGTGGAAATGCAGCTTGTGCAGGACACAGCGAATGTGATGCGATCATCATGGATCAGGCGAGAGTCAGTGCAACACCGGAATTGGAGGCCAATGATATCGATGCGGAACTGATTCACGAGGCAGCAATCGGCAAGATTGCCGGAGAACAGCTCATTAAACTTATGACGCTCGGTTTAACTGAGGCAGAAGCAGAAGAGATGATTATTTCCGGCTTTCTTAAATAATGAAGTACAAAACAACAACAGGAGGAGGCATTGCGTATGAAACAATGTATGGATGCGAAAAATCTTCATCAGAGATTGAATCGAATCAAAGGCCAGATCAATGCCATCGACAAAATGGTGGATCAGGATGTTCCCTGTGAAGATATTTTGATTCAGATTAATGCAGCCAAATCGGCAATGCATAAGGTCGGACAGATTGTTCTGGAAGGACATTTGAATCATTGTGTAAAAGACGGAATCGAACATGGAGATGCCGAGAAAACCATTGCGGATTTCGCAAGAGCAGTAGAGTATTTTTCCAGATTATAACAGGTAAGAGTATAGGATATTATTTTGGGGAGGAAAAGATGGCTTCTTTTGATCAGGAAATTAAACGATATGAGAATAAAATAAAAACATGCACCACGATGACGGATTTGCTTGTTGCAATGTCTTCATGGCAAAGCTTTGCAGATTCTCGCGGATTATCACCGGAAGAGAGGAAAAGTGTCGATCAGGCATATATGGCAGCGGAGGCCAGTCTGATCACGCAGGTAAAACCAACACTCTGGTAGAATAGAAAAAAGGTCGGAACTTATGAACGTATCAGCAATCATTTTGTCTGATGTTCACAGGTTTCGGCCTCTTTTGGTTTTATGCACAAGATTTTAATCTATAATCTCTCCGGAGATGATCCATGGAGCCGGTTTGGCTTCAAAAACATTTTTCCGGTTCAGTTTGGACATGGCAATCTGAATAACCTCTGTGCGTGTAATATGATATTTCTCGAATACAGCAAGAATGTTGGATAAAATATCCAGTTCAAGAGTGTAGACAACAAATTTCATCTGTGGGTTTATTTTCAGCAGATTCTGCACTTCTTCTTCAAAACGTTCTGTAGCAACAATGAAAGAAAGGGATGGTACCGGCAGAGATTTCATGGAATTTCGGCTGGTATCGCTCACAATGCTTACGTTGGTAAGTCCGAACTTGGTGATATTTTCTTCCATGGAAAAACGGTCATGTTTATTATATTCTACGGCAATGATCTCGCCATCGTTGGCGATCATGGCAGACTCTACAGCGATACTTTCTCCACTGATGATACAGATGGTATCCTGATCGTCAAGATGCAGCTTGTTAACAATGATAGAGCGGATTTCGCTGGCAACATAACGGACAGAACCCTGAGAAAAAGTATCGTTCTGCAAGCCGATCTTATAAGAACTGCGGGCATTTGGATTGAAAATTAGCATGACAGAAGGCTCTGTGATATCTACGTTGATCATCTCAGATAACTTGCAAATGGAGACATTGCCTTCCGGTTCCAGACCGGTTTTGAACCAGATATCACATTCGCCAAGACCGTAATCCCAAAGATTAAAAAAGAAATTCGGATCACCGGCATCGGCAAAAACAAGGACTCTTTTGTGGGTTTCAATCGTAGGAATCAGATTCTTTTTCTTTTGGCTGATGTCGATCAGCTTGATTTTCTCAATATCGAGACCGGCTTTTTTTGAAAAATACTGGAGCCAGGATAAAATCTGTGTGTTTGTGAAGGAAGATGTGTTGTTATCCATGAAGAAGACCTCCTTATATTTTATAATTCTATTTTAGTACATCTGTTATAAAAAGGCAAGAAAAGGAAAAACCACATTATTTTTTAAATATGGGTTGTAAATTCTCTGTATTGGATGTAAAATTAATAAAATAAGCTGAAAATAATAAGGAAAGGGCGATGAGAATTGAAAATATCAACAAAAGGACGATATGCACTGCGTCTGATGCTTGACATTGCATTGAATGAAAAAAACGGGAATCCGGTCAGGATCAAAGACATTGCCCACCGGCAGGAACTATCCGGAAAGTATCTGGAACAGATCATTTCCGTACTGAATAAAGCAGGTTTTGTGAAGAGCATCAGAGGACCTCAGGGAGGATATCTTCTGACGAAACAACCCTCGGAGTATACAGTGGGGATGATTCTCAGATTGACAGAGGGAAGCCTTTCTCCGGTATCCTGTCTGGATGATGAGAATAATATCTGTGAGAGACTGGATGAATGTGCGACCATTGTTTTATGGCGTAAATTAAATGATGCCATCAGCGGAGTTGTAGATACAGTAACGCTGGAAGATTTGATCGAGTGGCATTATGGTAAGAGTGGAAACGATTACGTAATCTAAAAGGGAATGAATGGGTCGTAACTGATGAACGATAAAAAAGCAGGATAATTCGTTCGCAGTTACGACTTTACTGTATTCACCGCAGTGTGAGGATGTCCCTTCTTTCAATGTGTGGAAGAGTAGAGAGGGACAGAAATATTTAATATATACATGAGGATGAGTGAATATGATAGGTCAGTATACTTTATTTGAATGGCTTTTATTTTTTTATACATATAGTTTTCTGGGATGGATTTTTGAATCTGTCTATGTTTCTATCCAAAAAAGAAGATGGGTAAACCGGGGATTCTTGAAGGGACCGTTTTTGCCAATTTATGGCGGTGGGGCGGTCATGATGCTTTTTGTCTCCTATCCTTTTAAGGATAATCTGATTCTGACTTTTTTTGCGGGAGCTTTTGGCGCTACTTTACTGGAATTGGTGACAGGAATGCTGCTGGAAGCGATTTTCAAAGTAAGATACTGGGATTACTCCAATCAGAAATTTAATTATAAAGGACATATTTGTCTCTCGTCGACCATTGCCTGGGGCTTTTTTACTATTGGTATGAATAAGCTTCTGCATCCTGAGATTATCAGTATCTTTTCCGTGCTGCCCGATCAGCCGGTGAGGATTGTCATGGCACTGGTTACCTGCTATTTTCTCTGTGATATTATCGTATCTGTTCAGGAAGCGCTGGATCTGCGAAATCTTCTGGTTGGAATGGAAGATATGCGAAAGGAAATGCTGTTAATGAGACGTCGGGTGGATGTAATCATTGCCTGTGTGGATGACAGTTTCCGGGAATTTGTGGAATCACATCCTGGACTGGAACATATGGAAGAGATTTACAAAAGTGTGGAAAAACGATATAATCAGATCAGGCAGAGTTTACCTGCAATAGAGCAAATCCCAATGAGCCAGAAACAGGAACTGAAAGAATTGAAAGAGAAATTCCGACAGGTGAAAGAAAAACGTCTTCTTTTACAGCGCAAAGGTGGAAGATCTTTGAAAGGTCGTATTTTGGGCAATCCATCTATGGTTTCTAGACATTATAAACTTTCCCTTGAAACATTAAAAGAATGGGTGAAGGAAGAACAGGCGCAGGGGAAAAACAGAAAAAATGACGTAAATAAAACATCGGAAATGTAAATAATAGTAAAATGTGAGAGAAATATTTGTGTGAAAGGTTGCGGTTTTTCTTTTCAATTGTTACAATAAATATAATATGATGCCTTTGTTTAAAAAGGTATAACGGAGGAAGGAACAGAATAAAATGAAATTAGATTTAAAAGGAATTCGAATTGTAAAATGTGAGTTCCATAACGAGATGGGACCGAATGAAAAGCTGAATTTACAGGTGGGAATGAATAATCAGATCAAGTTGCCGAAAGAACGAAACGAGAATTCTGTCGGAACAGTCATTACTAAGATCATGGTAGGATCACCGATGCATCCCCTTTACCTTTATCTGGAACAGATCAGTAATTTTGCCGATACAGAGCCACAAAAAGGAGAGGTACTGGATACCGACAGCATGATGAGCCTTTACAAAACCATTTGTGTGCCGGTTGCGATTCAGAAGGTCGAGGAAACCATTAAGAATTTATGTGCAGTTTATCATATTCCAGAGATTCAATTGCAGAAAAGAGAATCTGCGGATAAAAGCAAACCAGGGTATCTGAATTAGACATACAGGTTTACTATTTTATTAAGATAATGTGAATTCTTGGAAAAAGAATTGACTTATAATCGAAGATGGAGTACAGTTTGATAAGATTGTTAAGTGCATCCTGGGATTTATATATTAAAGGTGATGTTATGAAAGAAAAATTGAGCCAATATAAACATTGTTTACTGTTACTGTATTTTCCATTTTATTTGACAGCGTTCTTTTTCCTTGAGCGATTTGGGCCAAATAAGATACATATCATTGATTGTGCGATTGATCAATATATTCCATTTGTTGAAATATTTATCATTCCATATCTGTTGTGGTTTGCATATATGCTGGCAGCAGGTTTATATTTTATGTTTTGTGAGAAAGAATCATTTGTCCGGATGATGTGTTTTGGAATGATTGGAATGACCATATTTCTGCTGGTGTCCTGGCTGTACCCGAATGGGTTGGAACTCAGACCGGAGGTGTTTACCAGGGATAATATTTTCATTCGTCTGACACAGTTTATTTACGGTATGGATACACCAACCAATGTGTTGCCGAGTATCCATGTTTTTAATTCTGTGGGGATATGTATTACGATCGGATACAGTGAGAAGCTTCGGGATAAGAAGTGGGTTCGAAACGGAGCGAAAGTGCTCACTGTTCTGATTGTTTTATCTACCATGTTTGTGAAACAACATTCCATAGTTGACGTGTTGCTTGCATTGTTTTTGTCCTACATTTCTTATGGCCTGGTTTTTGATGGATGGGCTGTAAAGCTGTGGAGCAGCATGGAAGAGATGAAATATAAATATCAGAAAAAAGCAAGGAGAAGATCCGGCTGTCTGGAAAAATAAACGGACAAAGGAAGAAGAGTATTATGCGTAAGATAATGTTTATTGGGAGAAGTGAGTCAGGGAAAACCACACTGACTCAGGCAATGAAGGGGAAGAAGATTGTATATCATAAGACGCAGTATGTGAATCATTATGATGTGATCATTGATACACCGGGAGAGTATGCGGAGACGAAACATCTGGCAGGTTCCCTTGCTGTATACAGTGCGGAATCGGATGTAGTAGGGCTTCTGATCAGTGCAACAGAACCATTCTCCTTATATCCGCCGAACTGTACTTCCCAGAGCAACCGTGAGGTTGTGGGTATCGTGACAAAATGCGATCACTGGGCAGGAGATCCGGAACAGGCAGCAGAATGGCTGAGACTTGCCGGATGCAAAAAGATTTTTTATACCAGTGCTTTTACCGGAGAAGGGATTGCAGATATTATATCCTATCTGAAAGAAGAACATGAAACCTTACCGTGGGAGGTTGTGAAAGCGCAATATGACAACCTGGGTTATGGTAAGGCAGATGACGGTAATGATATGAATATCAATGGTGTTGTGATTTAATCATCGAAAAAAATAAATCCGATATTGATTTTTGTTAAGAAGTATAGTAGAATAATTTAGTCAGTTTAGACAAGCTTCCTTGGCTCAGTTGGTAGAGCAACGCATTCGTAATGCGTAGGTCGCCGGTTCAAGTCCGGCAGGGAGCTTTTTTTGTTTATCTCAGTAGGATAAGATTCCCACATTTATAGGTGATGAGTAAAATAAAGAGAAAAAAGGAACATCATCAGATTTGGTTATGAAACCGTTACTGTAATGTTCCCAATGTATGATAAAATGTTCAAATGTTTTTATAGTATCAGATTGATGTATCAGTGTTTTCGCTGATACATTTTTTACATTTGCCTCGGAAAAGGATACTGTATTCTGAAATGACTCCGTCGAATTCCTGAGAAACATTCTCATAGGAAGAGGATTTCAGATGAAATGGAAAATCCTGCAGACAACCACATTCGGTACATACAAAATGAGCATGATGATGGAGTTCTCCATCAAAATGATCGGCATGATCATCGAAAGTTATCTTCTGGATCTTACCTAACTTGGTAAGGAGAGAAAGATTACGATAAACAGTTCCCAGGCTGATATTCGGGAAATCTTTGCGCACTTCCATATAAATATTGTCCGCAGTTGGATGGTCATGATGCGAAAGTACGCATCGAAGAATGGCCTCTCTCTGTCGGCTTTTTTTTAATGGAACAGCCACGCTTATCCTCTCCCTTCTTCATATCTTCATTGAATATATTTTTAATAATAATTATTGTTTCTATTCTATAAAAGAACAGATATTTTGTCAAGAAAAACATGAGTTGCAGGAAACAAGAAAATATATTGACAAAGAAATCTATGGATAGTATACTTTGAACATCAAATGAATTGTGATTTTATATGTGAAGGAGATCTTTTCTAATGTTAGAGAAAATGAAAGAAATTATCGCAGAGCAGCTCGGTGTCGAAGAAGATGAGATTACTTTAGATACTTCTTTTAAAGAAGATCTGGGTGCAGATTCTCTTGACTTGTTCGAATTGACAATGGCTTTGGAAGAAGAGTATGACATTGAGATTCCGGCAGAAGAACTGGAAGAGATTGAAACAGTCAATGATGTAGTGGAATACTTAAAAGCAAAGGGCGTTGAAGAATAATATTCTGTGCGATAAAGAAAAGCATTGTGGGTATTGAAGAATGTTTCATTCTTCAATACCTGTTTTAATGTGCGAAAAAAACAGGTATTGTTTGGAGATGCTTCCTTACAATAATAGAACGAATCAGTCTTTTTTGTGAAGTTTGAAAAAACTATTGGAAATTCGATTCATTTCGTTTATAATACTCATAAGTGTGTGTAAATTAACAAATGATATTGACTTTTTTTAGATAGATAAAGATCATTGCGATGGAGATAGAAAGGAGATTCCCAATGGCTACAGATATTGGAATTGATTTAGGTACTGCGAGTATTTTAGTGTATGTTAAGGGCAAGGGTGTTGTGCTCAAGGAGCCATCCGTTGTTGCTTTTGATGTGGATACAAGAAAGATTAAGGCAATCGGTGAGGAAGCCCGTCTGATGATCGGAAGAACACCGGGGAACATTGTGGCAGTTCGGCCGTTAAGACAGGGGGTAATCAGTGATTATTCCGTTACGGAAAAGATGTTAAAGTATTTTGTTCATAAGGCTGTCGGCAAGAGTCTTTTCGGTAGAAAGCCGAGAATTTCTGTCTGCGTGCCAAGTGGTGTTACCGAAGTTGAGAAGAAGGCTGTGGAAGATGCTACTTATGCGGCAGGTGCAAGAGATGTGAAGATTATCGAAGAGCCGGTGGCGGCTGCGATCGGCGCTGGAATTGATATTGCGAAGCCTTGTGGCAATATGATCGTTGATATTGGTGGCGGAACTTCTGATATTGCAGTTATTTCCTTAGGTGGAACCGTTGTCAGCACATCCATCAAGGTGGCTGGTGATGATTTTGATGAAGCAATTGTTCGTTATATGAGAAAGAAACATAATCTGTTGATCGGTGACCGTACCGCTGAAGATATTAAGATTCAGGTAGGAAGTGCTTATGTTCGTGCAGAGGAATCTTCCATTGAAGTCAGGGGCCGTAATCTGGTGACAGGTCTTCCGAAGACGGTAACAGTGACTTCTGAGGAGACAAGAGAAGCATTAAAAGAAGCCACAGCTCAGATCGTTGAGGCTGTTCACAGCGTATTAGAGCGCACTCCACCGGAACTGGCAGCTGATATTTCCGATCGTGGTATTGTTTTGACTGGTGGTGGAAGTATGCTTCAGGGATTGGAGCAGTTGATTGAGGAGAAGACCGGAATTACCACAATGACAGCCGATGATCCTATGACGGCTGTAGCAATCGGAACCGGTCAGTTTATTGAATATCTTGGTGGCAGATAAGAGGCAAGATTAAGATGGCACATTTGGAAGGCTATGTTAGCCATATCCGCTTTCATAACGAAGAGAACGGTTATACTGTTCTAGAATTGGAAACGACCCACGGGGATGAGATTCTCGTGGGAACTTTTCATTATATAAGTGAGGGAGAATATCTTCAGGCAGAATGCGAATTCACAGAACATCCGACCCACGGACCGCAATATCAGGTGACTTCCTATACAGTAAAGGAGCCGGAAGACAAGGCGGCAATGGAACGATATCTCTCTTCCGGTGCCATTAAGGGGATGGGACCGGCGCTGGCCGAAAGAGTGATAAAGAAGTTTAAAGGGGATACATTTCGCATTATAGAAGAGGAGCCGGAGCGTCTGGCAGAGGTGAAGGGGATTTCTCTTAAAAAAGCCATGAACATTGCGGTGCAGTTTCAGGAAAAACAGGAAATGCGTCATGCTATGATGTTTTTGGCAGATTACGGAATACCGAATCATTTTGCGGTCCGTATTTTTCAGGAATACGGAGACAGGATGTATGAGATTTTGAAGATCAACCCCTATAAATTGGCGGAAGACATTCATGGTATCGGATTCCGGATTGCGGACGGTATTGCCGCGAAGGCAGGCATTGCTGCAGATTCAGAGCACCGTATTGGAGCGGCTATTTTATATGTTTTGCAGCAGAGTATCGGTTCCGGTCATGTCTATCTCCCGAAAGAGATTCTGTGTCGTAATACGGGACAGCTTCTTGGCATGCCCGCAGAATTTATTGCAGACCATCTAATCAATCTTGTGTTAGATAAAAAACTGATGATCCGCACATCGGGGGAAGAAGAACATGTTTATCTCAGTTCATATTATTTTATGGAGATGAATACCTCCAGGATGCTTCTTGATCTTGATCTTCAGTTTCCTATGGAAAAAGGAGAGATGGAACAGAGACTGGCGGCACTGGAAGAAGAAGCGGAGATACAGCTGGATCTTCAGCAGAAATCTGCTGTGGAGAAAGCGATGACGGAAGGTATTCTCATTGTGACCGGAGGACCTGGAACCGGTAAGACAACGACCATCAATCTGATGATTCGTTGCTTTGAGATGCAGGATATGGAAATCGCTCTGGCTGCACCTACAGGAAGAGCAGCCAAACGAATGACGGAGGCAACCGGTCATGAGGCCAAAACCATTCATCGCCTTCTGGAACTCAATGGCGGTATTGAAGAGGGAGAACAATATCATTTTGAAAAAAATGAGGAAAATCCCATTGAGGCAGATGTTATTATTGTAGATGAGATGTCCATGGTGGATATTTCACTGATGTATGCGTTGCTGAAAGCTGTGCTGCCGGGAACCAGGCTGATTCTGGTCGGAGACTCCAATCAGCTTCCAAGCGTAGGACCGGGCAATGTGCTGAAGGATATGATTGAATCCGAAGTGTTTCCGGTGGTTCGTCTCACAAAAATATATCGTCAGGAGGCCACCAGCCATATTGTATTAAATGCTCATAAAATTAATCATGGAGATAGTATTTCTCTTGATAACAAAAATCGGGATTTTTTCTTTTTCCAGAAGGACGATATTCGTTCTGTAATGGGTGGCATTGTATATCTTGTGAGAAATCGTCTTCCGGAATATATCGGAGCCAATCCCTTTGACATTCAGGTGTTGACGCCAATGAGAAAGGGAGAGCTGGGAGTGGCTCATCTGAATCAGGTGTTGCAATATTATTTGAATCCCGCATCCCCAGACAAAGAGGAGCGAGAAGTGCGTGACGGTATTTTCCGTGAAGGAGATAAGGTTATGCAGATTAAAAACAATTATAAAATTGAGTGGAAAGTGGTCAATGAGAAAGGCTTTTCTGTGGAGGAAGGCCTGGGTGTATTCAATGGGGATATGGGTATCATCAAACAGATTAACACCTTTACAGAAAGAGTGACCGTCATTTTTGATGAACATCGTCAGGTGGAATACCCATTTTCTAATCTGGATGAACTGGAACTGGCCTATGCCATCACAATACATAAATCGCAGGGTAGTGAATACCCCGCAGTGGTCCTCCCACTACTCAGCGGACCATCTATTTTATGTAACCGTAATCTGCTGTATACGGCAGTCACCCGAGCACAAAAATGTGTGGCGATCGTGGGTCGGCAGTCCATGGTGGACCAGATGATTCGAAACGAGACAGAACAGAAGAGATATACCGGTCTGCGAGAGTGCCTGACTGGCAATAAGAATCTCGTGTGATTAATCTCTGGATACTCCGATACAGACAGAACAGATATAAACGCTATTTACGCCTCCATCCAGAAGGATACGGGTGCAGGCTTCCATGGTTGCTCCTGTGGTATATATGTCATCAATCAAAAGAACGGAGGAAAAGGAAGGCAAAAGCTTCTGATATCTGGGATTCAGGGCAAAAGCCTTTTGCAGATTGTTCAGCCTGGCCTGGGGATCGAATTGCTTTTGCGGGAGTGTATCAACAGATCGAATCAATATATTAGGATAATAAGAGAGGTTTAACAACACAGACAGATCTTTCGCGAGAAGTTCTGCCTGATTGTAGCCTCTTTTTTTGTATTTATTTTTGTGGATTGGGATAGGAATGATGGCATCCGGATGCCATTTCTGAAGTAAATCTCTGTGGCGCATGATGATTTCTCTGACAAAAAACTGTGAGAGAAACCGATTGTTTTCGTATTTGAAAGACATCATCGCCGGGCGTGTTTTTCCGTTGTAGAGAAGAAGGGAACATCCTGAATGAAAGCTTTTCGGGAAAATACGACAATCATAGCAATATTCCTGCTCTGCTGATGAAATGGGTTTTCCGCAGGAAAAGCAAGTTGGTTCAGTAATAAAAGGAAGTTTCTTCTCGCATTTTTTGCAAATAAAAGTCCCGTAAGGTAAAAGAACATTGCATACGGGACAGTGCCGCGGATAGAGGAGCGGCAAAAGAGTATTTTTTAAGAAATAATTTATCCGAACGTATCGATCAAAAATTTGCTCGAACATCCTACGCCTTTCCGGTACTCCCATGACCGCCTCGGTCCGGATTGGAAAGGGATTCTGTCTCACAGAACTCAATTATCGGCTGGTGTTTCATGATGCGGAACTGACAGATTCGATCATTAAGATGGATTTCTGTGTCTCTCACTGCCAGAGCCGGCATAAACCACTGGTCGTTGTCTCCGGCATAGCTTTCATCAATAACTCCCATGTGGTTCGTCTGAATAATGCCGAAATTCTTGAAGGTGGAGCTGCGTGGAACCACGTGGGCTTCATAGCCTTCCGGCAATTCCATGGCAACACCGAGGGGAATTAAAGCAAATTCACCTTTTTTCAGACTGACATCCTTTGCGGCACGCAAATCAATCCAGTCTGATTTGTTTTCGATATAAGTCAGTTTTTCTATCTTATCAGAAAAATACTTGATACGGATTGTCTCCATGATATTTACTCCTTTGGTTTGGTCAAAGTTATGATTCGTTGATTGCTGCTTCCGCGGAAAGGAAGAGTGAGATCGCGGAGGGCTTCAATGTAAGGTCCATCAATGAGCTGGTCGGTGACAGCCAGGAGATCGCGGATGGCAGGAGTATTCTCTGCCATCTGAAGTAGGTCTTCATATACGTAACCGGTGTATGTAATGACATGACCTCCTGCGTCATGAACTCTTCGCCCCAGTTCAGCCAGCGGTTCCGGTTGACAAAAAGGTTCCCCGCCGGAAAAAGTGATGCCCGATAAAAGGGGATTCTCCTGATATTGTGCAAAAATATGATCAATTTCATCCAGATATCCATCGGTGAAAGAATGGGTCTGGGGATTGTGGCAACCGGGACAATGGTGGGGACAGCCCTGCACAAAGACAACGAAGCGCAGACCCGGCCCGTCCACAATGGATTCCTCCACAATACCGCTGAGCCGTATCCTAGATGCCATGCTTAATACGATCCTGTTCTTCGGCTCTCTTGGCGTTATTAAACCGGTCAACGGTACCTACCAGATAGCCGGTAATTCTACGAATACGGTCAAAACCAATGTTTTTGCCAACAGTTTCTTTTTCTATTGTACGTTGTTCAGTCATAATTAAACTCCTTCTTTTTCATGAATAGATGGGACATTAGGGTATATTTTCTGGAGTTCCCGCAACTTTTCAAGGGAGATTGCTTCTCCTTCCCTTCGTCCGCAACGTGGACAAACATCATTAATGACTCCAGTATAACCGCAAACCGGGTCACGGTCAACCGGATGATTGATGGAGCCGTAACCGATACCCTGCTCCTTCATGTAGCGAATAATGGATTCAAAGGCGGGGAGATTGCGGCTGGTATCTCCGTCCAGTTCAACATAGCTGATATGGCCGGCGTTGGTAAAGGCATGGTAAGGAGCCTCTATCTGAATCTTACGGAATGCTTTTATCGGGTAATAAACTGGAACGTGGAAGGAATTGGTATAATAATCTCTGTCTGTGACTCCTTCAATCATGCCGTATTTCTTCCGGTCAATCTTGACGAAGCGACCGCTCAGTCCCTCGGCAGGTGTGGCAAGCAAAGTAAAGTTCAATCCTGTTTTCTCCGATTCATCATCCAATTTCTGTCGCATATGTCCGATAATTTCAAGACCCAGTTGCTGAGATGCCTCACTCTCACCGTGATGACATCCGGTCAGCGCCTTTAATGTCTCGGCTAGCCCGATGAAACCGATACTGAGAGTTCCGTGTTTCAGAACCTCACCGATGGAATCATCAATATCAAGCTTCTCGGAATCAATCCAGATGCCCTGGGCCATCAGGAACGGGTAATTGCGGACCTTACGTGCTGCCTGAATTTTAAAACGGTGCAGAAGCTGACGGATGACCAGATCCATCATATCATCCAGCTTCTGATAAAATACCTTGAGATCACCGTGGGCCTCAATGCCCAGACGGGGAAGATTGATGGAGGTAAAACTCAGATTACCCCGACCGAAAGTGACCTGTCTGTCCGGATCATAATGATTGCCCAGAACTCTGGTACGACAGCCCATGTAAGCAACTTCTGTATTCGGATCGCCTTCTTTATAGTAAGCAAGGTTAAAAGGTGCATCAATGAAACTGAAATTCGGAAACAGTCTCTTGGCGGAAGTTGCGATAGCCAGCTGGAACAGATCATAATTCGGATCGTCCATATTGTAATTGATCCCTTCTTTTACCTTGAAAATCTGCACCGGGAAAATCGGAGTTTCGCCTGCCCCCAGTCCGTCCATGGTGGAATCCAGAAGATTGCGTATGACCATACGGCCTTCCGGCGAGGTGTCTGTTCCATAATTAATGGAAGAGAAAGGCACCTGGGCTCCGGCTCTGGAATGCATGGTATTCAGATTATGAATCAGTGACTGCATGGCCTGACGGGTCTGTTGTTCTGTATAATCAAGTGCCTGATTGACACAGAAAGCATGCATCTCATCCAGGTTCGCTCTTACCTGTTCCTCCAGAGGGAGTTTGTGAAGTTCTTCCAGGAAAAGATCTTCCTTGCCCATTTTCAAAGGACGGTTTATTCCATTTTTAATCACTTTCTCCAGAGCCAGAGCTTTCTGACTGTGGTATCCGCACCGAACCATCACGAAAGACTTCAATGCCTTAAAATATTCTTTATTATATGTTTTGGAAACGCCTTCTGCCATGGCGTAATCGAAATTCGGAATACTTTGTCCGCCATGCATCTCATTCTGGTTGGCCTGAATCGCGATACAGGCAAGCGCGGCATAAGTCAGAATCGACTGTGGTTCCCGGACATATCCATGGCCGGTGGAGAATCCGTCCCGGAATAGCTTGATCAGATCAATCTGACAGCAGGTTTCCGTGAGCATATAAAAATCCATGTCATGGATGTGGATATCACCGTTGCTATGAGCCGCTCCGATATCCTTGGGAAGAACATGATTAATAATGAAATACTTCGATCCCTCGGATCCATACTTGAGCATGGTTCCCATAGCGGTATCTCCGTCAATGTTGGCATTCTCCCTCTTAATATTCTCAGATTTGGCGCTGGAGTAGGTGAGTCTCTTATATATATTCATGAGATCAAACTCAGTACTGCGGATTTTCGCGTGCTCTGCCCGGTAAAGGATATAAGCCTTGGCAGTGGAGGCGAAATCATAACGTATGAGCATGGCCTCCACAATGTCCTGAACCTGTTCCACAGAAGGTACCTCGACATCGGAAACCGCATCGCACACCTTCTGCGTCAGATAAGAAAGATCTGCCGGGGTCATGCTGTCTTCTGTTGCAACGCTCGCCCGGTGGATGGCATTCAGTATTTTTATGGAATCAAAGGGAACGAGTTCCCCGTTTCGTTTTTGAATCATTTTTTTCATATGCAAACTCCTCTTATATTGTAATTTGCCGAAACAAATCGATGAAATACAATATATAGTAATAAAATGTGAAAAATGCACTATATAATGATTGTGTAAGACAATAGTACCATCGAACACCTGTTTCGTCAATGGGAAAAAGTTGTTGAGAGACATGCCCAATCGGGAAAGAAATTGTCTGATAATATAGAAAAAACAAGAGTGTTGACAGATTTGTTTATATCTCTGGATATCTGATAAAGTTATCCACATCAAAGGATAATTATTAGTTCCTCAAAAAATGTTATTTTAAAAGGGTAAATGAAATGGTATAATCCTACTATCCACTTTATCCACAATAAAATGTGCGTTTTGTGGATAACTTTATCCACAACAAAAATAGACGGATGAATGATGATCTGAAAAAAGAAATAAAAAATGAATTGAAAAAAATAAGAACAGAATCCATAAAAAAGATTGACTATCTTTGTTGGGTATGCTATATTAAGTTCGCGATGGAATAGGTCTTTTTTTTATGCCTAAAATTGGTTTACCCAAGTAAACCGCATGATTTAAAAAATTGGAGGTGGAAGTTGTGCGCGTGAGAATCACATTGGCATGTACAGAATGTAAACAGCGTAACTACAATACTACTAAGGAAAAGAAAAATCATCCTGAGAGATTAGAGACCAATAAGTATTGTAGATTCTGCAGAAAGCATACTGTTCATAAAGAAACAAAATAGTCGAACCAGTTATAAGGAGAGATAACATGAGCGACAAAAAAAAGAAAACAGGAATCAAAAACTGGTTCCAGGGTCTCCAGTCCGAGTTCAAGAAAATCAGCTGGCCTGACAAGGATACGCTGGTTCGTGAGACAGTGACTGTCGCAGTTGTATCCGTTGTCCTCGGCGTTATTATTGCCACCCTGGATATGGTTCTTCAGTATGGAATTAATTTTCTGGTCTAGTAAAAAGGTAAAGGTGAATATATGTCAGAATTGCACTGGTATGTGGTCCATACTTACTCAGGCTACGAGAATAAAGTAAAGGCTAATATTGAAAAAACAATCGAGAACAGAAAGCTGCAGGATCAGATATTCGAAGTAAGAGTTCCCCTTCAGGATGTCATTGAGATGAAGGGCGGAGTCAAAAAAAATGTATCGAAGAAGATGTTCCCTGGATACGTTCTTGTGAACATGATCATGAATGATGACACCTGGTATGTGATCCGAAACACCAGAGGTGTGACCGGGTTTGTAGGTCCGGGGTCTGAACCGGTACCGCTCACAGAGGCAGAGATGAGAAATCTCGGCATCAGCGGAAATGAAGAAGAGATTCAGATTGACGTGGAAGTCGGCGATCTGATCGAAGTTATTTCCGGTGCATGGGAAGGCCGCGAGAGTGTTGTAAGAGACATCAATTTGAATAAACAGACTGTCACCATCGAAGTGGATATGTTTGGTCGCGAGACTTCTGTAGAGATTGGATTTTCAGACATCAAGAAATTGTAAAATGTAACAAGGCCTGAACAGACAGGCAGTGGGAGGGAAATCCCCGCAATTACCACAATAGGAGGTTAGCTATCATGGCGAAAAAAGTAACAGGTTATATTAAATTACAGATTCCTGCAGGAAAGGCAA